>DASQHK010000065.1:0-9905 GCA_035632135.1 Bryobacterales bacterium | reverse complement strand
GCTGGACGCCATACCAGATCTTAGCGATACCCAGGTGATCGTGTACTCGCGCTGGGACCGTAGCCCGGACATCCTGGAGGACCAGGTCACTTACCCCATCGTCACGGCGATGCTGGGGGCGCCGCGCGTCAAGGACATTCGCGGCTTCTCCGACTTCGGCTATTCCTACGTCTACATCATTTTCGATGAGGGCACGGATATTTATTGGGCGCGCTCGCGGACGCTCGAATATCTGCAAAAGATTTTGCCGCGGCTGCCGCCCGAAGTGAAGACGGAGCTGGGGCCGGACGCCACGGGCGTGGGCTGGGTGTTCCAGTATGCGCTGGTCGATCACACCGGCAAGCGCAGCCTGGCGGAGCTGCGCTCGCTGCAGGACTGGTATCTGCGCTACCAGCTTCAGGCCGTGCCGGGCGTGGCGGAGGTGGCGCCGCTCGGAGGCTTCGTGCGGCAGTACCAGGTGAATCTCGACCCGAACCGGCTGCAGAGCTACAACCTGCCGATCCAGCGCGTCGTCGATGCGATCCGCGAGGGCAACAACGACGTGGGGGGAAGACTGGTGGAATTTACCGGCCGCGAATATATGGTCCGCGGGCGCGGGTATGCGCGCTCGACCGAGGACCTGGCCCGCATCGTGCTCGCGACCAATGGAGACGGCGTTCCGATCACGGTGAAAGACGTGGGCGAGGTGGTTCTGGGGCCGGACATCAGGCGCGGCATCGCCGATCTGGACGGAACGGGCGATGTGGTGAGCGGGATCGTCGTGATGCGGCAGGGAGAAAACGCGCTGGCGGTGATCGGCCGCGTGAAGCAGAAACTCGCCGAGATTCGGCCGTCGCTGCCACCGGGAGTAGAGATTGTTACGACCTATGACCGCTCGGAGCTGATCCTGCGCTCGATCGACAATTTGAAGCGCACACTGGCCGAAGAGCTGACGATCGTCTCGCTGGTGGTCCTGATTTTTCTGTGGCACCTGCCGAGCGCGGTCATTCCGATCATCACCATTCCGGTGGCCATCCTCATTTCGTTCATCCCGATGAAGATGACGGGCATCACCTCGAACATCATGTCGCTCGGCGGCATTGCGATCGCCATCGGCGCGATGGTGGATGCGGCGATCGTGGTGGTGGAGCAGACGCACAAGAAGCTCGACGAGTGGCAGCGCACGGGGCGCCAGCGCGACTACCACCTGGTGATTATCGAGGCGGTGAAGGAAGTGGGAGGGCCGAGCTTCTTCGCGCTGCTGGTGATTGCGGTGGCGTTCCTGCCCATCTTCACGCTGGAAGCGCAGGAGGGGCGGCTATTCAAGCCGCTGGCGTTCACGAAAACTTTCTCGATGATTGTGGCGGCGCTTCTGGCCATCACGCTCGACCCGGCGATGCGGCTGCTGTTCACGCACGCCGAGCAGTTCCATTTCCGGCCGCGCTGGCTGGCGCGCGCAGCGAGCGCCGTGCTGATCGGCACGATTCACTCCGAGGAGAAGCACCCCATCAGCCGCGTGCTGATGCGGCTGTATGAGCCGGTGGTGGAATGGGCACTGCGCTGGCGCTGGCTCGTCGTGGCGGCGGCGGTTGCGATTGTGGCGGCGACCGTGCCGGTTTATCAAAAGCTGGGATCGGAATTCATGCCGCCGCTTGACGAGGGCGTGCTGCTCTATATGCCTACGACCTTGCCGGGCATTTCGATCACCGAGGCCGAGCGGCTGCTGCAGGCGCAAGACCGGATCTTGAAGAGCTTTCCCGAGGTCGAGCGCGTGCTGGGCAAAGCGGGCCGGGCGGAGACGTCCACCGACCCGGCGCCGCTTTCCATGATGGAGACCACGGTGGTGCTGAAGCCGCCGGACCAGTGGCGCAAGGTCCACACCTGGTACAGCGACTGGCAGGGGGCGCCGCAGTGGCTGGTAGCGGCGTTTCGGCACATCACGCCCGATCACATTTCGCAGGATCAGCTTGTGGAGGAAATGGACCAGGCGCTGCAAATTCCAGGCACTACGAATGCCTGGACGATGCCCGTCCGCAACCGCATCGACATGCTCACCACCGGAATCCGCACGCCGGTGGGCATCAAGATTTACGGAGCGGACCTGGCGAAGATCGAGCAGCTCGGCGAGGACGTCGAGCATGTGCTGCCACAGGTGCGAGGGACGCGCAGCGTGTTTTCCGAGCGGACCACCGGAGGCTACTTCCTCGACTTCGCCCTGAAGCGCGAGGCGCTGGCCCGCTACGGCATTTCGATCGCCGACGCGGAGATGTATGTGACCAACGCCGTGGGCGGCGACGCGGTGACGACGACGGTCGAAGGGCGCGAGCGGTACGCGGTGAACGTCCGCTATCTGCGCGATTACCGCAGCGACGTGCCGTCGCTGGGCCGCGTGCTGGTGGCGGCGATGGGCGGCAAGCAGCAGATCCCCATGGCGGAGATCGCCGACATTCGCCTGGTGAGCGGGCCGGCCATGCTGCGCAACGAGAACGGCCTGCTGAACGGATACGTTTACATCGACGTGGCCGGGCGCGACATCGGCTCGTATGTGGAGGAGGCCAAGCGCGTGGTGAGCCGGCAGATCCAGTGGCCGCCGGGCTACACGGCCGTGTGGAGCGGCCAGTATGAATCGATCGAGCGGGTTCGTGAGCGGCTGAAGGCGGTGGTGCCGCTGACGCTGTTCCTGATTTTGCTGCTGCTCTACTGGAACACGCGGTCGTGGGTGAAGACGTCGGTCATTCTGCTCGCCGTGCCGTTCTCGGCGGTGGGGGCGGTGTGGCTGCTTTATTTGCTCCACTACAACATCAGCATCGGCGTGTGGGTGGGGCTGATCGCGCTGATGGGCGTGGATGCGGAGACCGGCGTCTTCATGCTGCTCTATTTGGATCTGGCTTACCAGGAGATGCGGCGGGAAGAAGGCATACACGGCTGGAATGATTTGCGGAAGGCGATCTTGCACGGCGCGGTGAGGCGGGTGCGGCCGAAGGTGATGACCGTGGCGACGATGTTTTTGGGGCTGCTGCCGATCATGTGGTCGGTCGGAACCGGCGCCGATGTGATGAAGCGCATCGCGGCGCCGATGCTGGGCGGCATCTTCACGTCGTTTCTGCTGGAGCTGGTCGTTTATCCCGCGATTTACGCCCTCTGGAAGTGGCATTTCGAAGTGAAACGGGAGGTGGCGGCATGAGAAGCCACATGGCAGCGTTTGCAATGAGCCTGATGATGAGCGTGGCCGCGACGGCCGCGGGCCCGCTGACGCTTGAGGCGCGGCACGAGCACTGGCGCGGCTTCTGCGCGGGCAAGCTGACGGTCGACGACAGCGGCGTCGCCTTTGAGAGCGCGAAGAAGGAAGGGCATAACTGGCGCTGGGGCTGGCTCGACATCCAGCAGCTCCAGTTGCTCGACAACGGCGAGCTGAGCTTGCTGACGTACAAAGACAACAAGTGGCGGCTGGGCGCCGACCGCGAGTTTCACTTCCGCCTGGCGGACCAGCGAGCGGAAGCGCAGGCCGGCGCGCTGCTTGGGCGGAAGCTCGAGCGGCGCTTCGTTTTGGGAGCGGCCGCGGCGCCGGAGAACGTGCTGTGGGAACTGCCCGTCAAGCACCTGCGGCGCGTTTCAGGCACCGAGGGAACGCTGCTGGCCGCCGAAGACCGTATCGTTTACAAGGCCGACAGGCCGGGCGATTCGCGGACTTGGTATTGGCAAGACATCGAGAGCATTAGCGCCTCCGGGCCGTATCAACTGACGATTACGAGCTTCGAGCGCGCGCGGGCGCATTACGGCGACCGGAAGGGGTTCAACTTCGAGCTGAAGCTGCCGCTGGCCGAGGACCGCTACAACGATCTGTGGCGGCGCGTGGAGCGAGCCAAGGGCCTGGAAATGGCGACGGCGGCCGGAGAGGCGAAATATGCGCGCTAGGGTGCTGGCGCTGGCGGTGGCGGCCGCCGGCCTCGCGGCGCGGGCGATGGCGGATGATCCCTTCCTGGCGCTCGACCAGGAACTCGGCCGGCAAGCGGAAGAGTCGCTGGCGCGATTGACGGCGCCGCGGGTCCTGCCTGCCGTCCCGGAGCGGGCCACGCCGGCCGCCGCCGTCTCGCTCGAGAGCATTTTGGATGGTGCGGGAGTGCCGGCGAGGCTGCTTGGCGTGGTGCGCGTCGAGAGCGGCTTCCGCCCCTGGGCGCTTTCGCCGAAAGGGGCGCGGGGCCTGTGGCAGTTCATGCCGGAAACCGCGCGGCGCTTCGGCCTGCGCGTGGATGCGCAGCGCGACGAGCGGATCGAACCGGAGCGGGCGACGCGCGCCGCCTCCCAATACCTGCGGTTCCTGCACGGCCTGTTCGGCGACTGGAAGCTGGCGCTGGCCGCCTACAATGCGGGAGAAGGGAGAGTCCAGCGAGCCATCGGGCGAGGCCGCACGCGCGATTTCTACGAACTCTCGCGGCGCGGCCTGCTGCCCGAGGAAACACGCCGCTACGTGCCTGCGGTGCTGGCAGGCGTGGCGCCGGCGGCGCGCTAGCCGTTCCAGCGGCGGAGGCAGAGGACGGCGTTGAGGCCGCCGAAGGCGAAGGAATTGGAGAGCGCGGCGTCGACCTGGAGGGCGCGGGCGGTGTTGGGGATGTAGTCGAGGTCGCAGCCTTCGCCGGGGCCGGTGAAGTTGGCGGTGGGGGGCAGGATGCCGTCGCGCAGAGCGAGCGCGGTCGAGATCAGCTCGAGCGCGGCCGAGGCGCCCAGGGCGTGGCCGTGCATGGACTTGGTGCCGCTGACGGCGAGGCGGTCGGCGTGGGGGCCGAAGACCTGGCGGATGGCGCGCGTCTCGGTCACATCGTTGGCGGCGGTGGCGGTGCCGTGGGCGTTGATGTAGCCGATCGCTTCCGGGGCGAGGCCGGCGTCGCGCAACGCAGCCTGCATGGCGCGGGTGGCGCCGCTTTCGGAGGGTTGCGTGATGTGGCCGGCGTCGGAGGACATGCCGAAGCCGATGAGCTCGGCGTAGATGCGCGCGCCCCGTGCCCGCGCCCCTTCGGCGGTTTCGAGCACGACCACTCCGGCGCCTTCCCCCAGCACCATCCCCTTGCGGTCGCGACAGAAAGGCCGGCAGGTATCGGGGGCCATCACCCGCACCGCTTCCCAAGCCTTCAGCGGGGCATAGCAGAAGGGGGCCTCGCTGCCGCCCGCGAGAGCGGCCTCCGCCTGGCCGCTGCGCACCATGCCGAAGGCCAAGCCGATGGCGTGGTTGGAGGCGGAGCAGGCGGTCGAAACGGTCAGCGCGGGGCCGGTAATGCCGAACTCCATGGTCATCTGGCTGGTGGCGGCGTTGGCCATGGAGCGCGGGACCAGGTAGGGGCTGAAGCGCTTCTGTCCGAGGGCGTAAAGGTTATAGTAATTCTCGTCCTCGGTGATTTTGCCGGCCATGCCGACGCCCATGACGACGGCGGCTTGCGCGGCCAGATCGGGGGTGAGATCGAGGCCGGAGTCGCACACCGCCTCCCGCGCGGCAATCAGCGCGAACTGGCTGAAGCGGTCGAGCAGATCGAGGCGTTTGAGGTCGAAATGCGCGGCGGGATCGTAGCAGCGCACTTGAGCGGCGACGCGGATGGAAAGGCCGTCGAGGACAATGCCCTCCAGCGGCCCAATGGCGGAGCAGCCGGCGCGGAGGTTCTGCCAAAAAGTGTTGGTATCCGGTCCCAGGGCGGAGATGGCGCCAAGCCCGGTGATGACGACCCGGCGCATGTGGTCACCCACCGGTTTCAGCGGCGCCGGCCGTCTTTTGCGCCACCAGCTTCTCGACGCCTTCCACGGTCTGGCGCACGCTGCGGATCTGCTTGGCCGCGTCGTCGGGAATCTGGATGTCGAGTTCGTTTTCCAGGGCAAACAGGATGTTCACCCCGTCGAGCGAATCCACGCCCAGCTCTTCAAAGGATGAATCCAAGGTGACCTTCGAGGCGTCCAAGTGCTGAGTCTTGGCGATGACCGCGATTACTTGTTTTGCCAAAGCCTGGTCCATGGGACGGAGACATCATACACCATCACGGGGCGCAAGTGCGGCTTTGGGGCGGCGCGGCGGGATGCTGGTGCTGGCGGCGCTGCTGCTGGCCGTGCCGAGGGCTTTTGGCGCGGGCTTCGACCACTCCCTGTGGGAGCGGGTGTTGCAGGCTTACGTCAACCCGATCGGGGAGGTCGATTACGCGGCCCTGCAGGCGCGCCGGCAGGACCTCGACGCGTACGTGCGGCTGCTGGGCGAAGCGAGCCCGGCGAACCGGCCGCGGATGTTTCCCGCGCGCGCCGACGAGATGGCCTACTGGATCAACGCCTACAATGCCTTCGTCATGCGCGGCGTGGCGGACCATTACCCCACGCGCAGCGTGCGAGACCTCGGCGCGCTCTATGGTTTCTTCCGCCGCAAGGACTACACGGCCGGCGGCGAGAGGATGAGCCTGCAGTATCTGGAGAACGAGATTCTGCGCAAGAAGTACGCCGAACCGCGCATTCACTTTGCGATCGTCTGCGCCTCGGTGAGCTGCCCGATGCTGGCGCGCGACGCTTTCACGGCGGAGAACCTGGAGGCGCTGCTCGACCGGCAGGCGCGGGCGTTCGTCGGCCAGCGGCGGAACGTGTACGTTGACGCGGCGGCCAACGAGATCACGCTGAGCGAAATCTTCAAGTGGTACAAGGACGATTTCGAGAAGACCGGGCAGAGCGTGCTGCGCTACATTCGCCGCTACGCCTCGGCGGAGGAAGGCCGCGCCCTGGACGGCTTGCGCCAGCCGAAGATCAAGTATTTCGAGTACGACTGGTCGATCAACGCACCGGGCTCGCGCGCCCGCGCCAAGTCGGCGTTTGAGCGCGAGCTGGCGGAGCCGCGGAACTGAGTCATTGATGGCAGATCCATTGATGGCAGATCCATCGCTGGAAAACCTCGGGCTGAGCCGGAGCTTGGATATGATGGTTCTTTATGCCCGGGGCGCTCGTCTGCTTCAATCCGGCCTGCCGGAAATCGTTTGCCATCACCGATGTGCTCTACACCTGCACCGAGTGCGGCGCGCTGCTGGAAGCCTGCTACGACTTCCAGGGCCTCGACGCCGGTGCGCTGCGCTCGCTGTGGCGCGAGCGGCGGCTGAGCGAGGCGCCGCTTGACTCGAGCGGCGTGTGGCGCTACCGGGAGCTGTTTCCGTTTCTCGACGATTACGCGAGCGTCGTGACGCTGCGGGAGGGCAACACGCCGCTGCTCGATGCGCCGATCGCGGCGTGCTACGGCGGGCTCGACGCGCTCGAGTTCAAACACCAGGGCTACAACCCTTCCGGCTCCTTCAAAGACAACGGCATGACGGCGGGCGTGGCGCAAGCGCGGCGGCTGGGCATGGCGATGGTCGCCTGCGTCTCGACCGGGAACACGTCGGCCTCGATGGCCGCCTATGCCGCGGCCGGCGGGATCAAAGCCGTGATCTTCATCCCCCACGGCAACATCGCTTACGGCAAGCTGGCGCAGGCGCTCGAATACGGCGCGCTGACGTTTCAAGTGGAGGCCAATTTCGACCAGATCCTGGCGCTGGTGCGCGAGCTGGCCGAGCGCGAGGGCATCTATCTGCTCAACTCCGTGAACCCGTTTCGCATCGAGGGACAGAAGACGATCATCATCGAGATGCTCGAGCAGCGCGGCTGGCGCGCGCCGGAATGGATCGTGCTGCCCGGCGGCAACCTCGGCAACACGTCCGCCTTTGGGAAAGCGCTGCGCGAGCTGCGGCAGGTGGGGCTGATCGACCGGCTGCCGCGGCTGGCCGTGGTTCAGGCGGAGGGCGCTGCGCCGTTCTACGACCTCGTCCGGCGCGGCGGCGGGGGCGAGATTCGCAACGTCGGGCATCCCGAGACCCTCGCCACGGCCATCAAGATCGGCGCGCCGGTTTCCTGGGCCAAAGCCCTGCACGAGGTGCGAGCAACCAACGGCGTGGCCGAGAAGGTCACTGAGCAGGAGATCGCCGACGCCAAAGCCCAGATCGGCCGCTGCGGCATCGGCTGCGAGCCGGCCTCGGCGGCGACCCTCGCCGGCATCCAGAAGCTCGTCGCAGCCGGCGTGATGCGGCGCGATGCGGACGTGGTCGCCGTGCTGACCGGCCACCTGCTCAAGGACCCCGACTACATCTACCGCTACCACACCGGCCAGCTCGAAGATCCGGCTGGGCGGCGCATCGCAGCGACCTTCGGCAATCAGCCCATCGTCGTGCCCAACGATCCCCAAAAAATCGCCGCCCTGCTGCGCGGGAAGCGCTGAGGGGAAGCATTCCCGTGCCTCACCTCCACTACACGGTCGACTTCACCGTCGCCTGCTACATCGTAAAGGACGACCGCGTGCTGATGATCTACCACCGCGGACTCGACAAATGGCTGCCCATCGGGGGCCACATCGAGCTGGACGAAGACCCGGACGAGGCGCTCGCGCGGGAGATCCGGGAGGAGTGCGGCCTGGAGGTGGAGATCGCCGGCGAGCGCGCGCCCATCGGCGACCCCAGCGCCAAGGCGCTTTACACGCCGGCGCACATCAACATTCACCGCATTACCAATACACACCGCCACGTGGTCAACATTTATTACGCGCGATGGAAGGCGGGAGAGCCGGCGCTATGCGAGGCGGAGCATCAGCAGATTCGCTGGTTCAGCAGGGAGGAGTTGCGGCATCCCCAGTTCGGAATCAAGCCGGATGTGCTGTGGTACGCCGAGGACGCCTTGGGCAAACTCGGGCGGCGCCAGCAGTGAGGCAGGGCCTGGTAGGAGCCGGAGAGGGTGCGGCGGCAGAACTGGTCGAGGATGTAGCCCGACCGGCCGGCGGGATCGGAGACTTGCAATAGCACGCCGCCGGGCACGGACCGCGCGGAAACCAGAAACGCCAGGTCGAGCGGGCCATACTCGGAATACAAACGCGGCAGGTCGGCGGCATCGGCGCCGGCTATCATGACGGGCGAGCCGTCTGGCCGGATGGCAATGAGAAAGGAGGCGGGTTCATGGCCGGAGACTACCAAATTCCGTAATGTCTCCAGCAGGTCCAACATCGTCGAGAAGGCCGTGAAAGGCGCGCCGAGCCGGAAGGCGTCGGTGTAGTTCTCGAATGGCTGCTCGCTTTGGGCCTTTACCGAACCCGCCGTAAGGGTTGGGGTTCCGAATGTCGGAAGTGGGATAAGGCTCCCATGCGCGCCCATGAACCTTCTTATCGGCCCGGGCGGGGAAAGTTTAGGGGGAAAAAATTCAACCGCCGATGAACGCCGATCAACGCCGATTCTTATCGGGTGGGGTGTTCACGGCCATCGAGCCTTCAGGGGCAGTCAGGCGTCTCCGCGAGCCAGTCCTCAAAGCTCTTGCCGGGCCCGGGGCGCAGGGCTTGCGCACACAAACCTAGCCGCATGGCAATGGGCCGATGGTCGGGGTTCACCACTCGGGTCTTCTCCCGGTCGCAGTTCGTCCGCAGCAGTACGAAGGCGGCGCTGTCCGCCTCTGGCAGGCTGTAACCCATGACGATGATCTCGTCGGCCAAGCGGAGAGCCTCGGCCGCTTGGCACCACAGTGGAGGGAAGACGTCCTCTTCGCCGGCCGCCTCCCGGCTAAGATCTTTCAAGAAGCTTGGCTGAATCAGGATCTGGTCCTCGCGCGCGGGCGCACGGGGAAGGGATGCATCTACGTAGGCTGCCCCGAGGCCCTCGAGAAACTTGGGGTCTAGAGCGATGGCCGTTTCAAGTGGGGCAGAGCTAAGCGCGTCGAGTGGAAGCGCGCCCGCGGATCCTGTCAGAGCGTAATCCGGCCTCAAGGCTGGTTTCCGATACCAGCCGACCGCTCCATGCAAATGCAGGATCTTCACCTTAGACGCGGGCAGTTCAACGGTGGCCTGGTCTTGGGCGGACTTCTGGAAAACGATTTCACACCCGTAGCCGTCTCCCGGAGACCACTTCCCG
>DASQHK010000064.1:0-7213 GCA_035632135.1 Bryobacterales bacterium | reverse complement strand
GAGCGAGTCGCCCTGATGCCCCGCGCGTTGTTGGGTTTGCTTCTTCTTTCGCTGCTCGCTTCCGCGCAGCCGTTGGTTCTCGGGACCTACCCGCAAAAATTCCGAGCGTTCTATCCGCTCGGCGATCCGGCCGCGCCGAAGGCCGCGCAGTTGCACGTGATGGCGCCGGTGCCGCCGCGCTGCCCGATCCGCAACGTCCGGCTGATTCATCGCAGCGCCGACGGGGCTGTTTGGGTGGCAGGTACGGCAGCGGTCGCGCGGCATACCACCGACCGCGGATGGGAGTATTTCGCCGGCCGCCGCTATTTGCCCGAGGGCGAGGTGCAGGACTTCCTCGTCGAGAGCCCCGACGCGGTCTGGGTCCGCACCGACACGGCGTGGAGCCGCATCGAATTGCGCCCCATGACGCTCGAGGCGAAGGCGGCGGAGTTCGAGAAACGCATCGCGCTGCGGCACGTTCGCTACGGCCTGGTGGCCGATTCGGAGCTGACCCGGCCGGGCGACCTCGCGAGCAATCGCAAGGTTCCGAGCGACAACGACGGCCTGTGGACGGCGATTTACGCCGGCGCGGAGTGCTTCCGTTACGCCGCCACGCATTCGGAAGAGGCCCGCGCCAACGCCCGGCGATCCATTGAAGCGTTGCTGCGGCTGGAGCAGATCACCGGCCAGCCGGGCTTCCCGGCGCGGTCTGTGATTCGCGCAGGCGATTACCGGCCGCCCGGCGGCATCTGGCGCCAGACTTCCGATAGCACGTTCGAGTGGAAGGCCGATACCAGCTCCGACGAGATCGTGGGCCACCTCTTAGCCTATGCCCTCTACTACGACTTAGTGGCAAGCGACCGCGAGAAGCCGCGTCTGCGCGCCGTGGCGGATCGCATCCTGAGCGGCATCCTCGACCACGGCTACAACCTGGTCGACCGCGTCACCGGCCAGCCGACCACGTGGGGAAAATGGTCGCCCGAGTATTTCGCCGACCCGAAGACCGGCTCGGACGTGGCGCTCAATTCGGTGGAAATCCTCTCCCATCTGCTGGTGGCTTACCACCTGACCGGCCAGGGCCGTTTTCTCGACGCCTACCACACCCTAATACAAATGCACGGATACGCGCAGAATGTGACGCGCTATCGCGAGCTGCGCCGGCAAATCAATTACTCCGACGAGGAGCTGGCCATGCTGAGCTACTACCCGCTGCTGCTCTACGAGAAGGACGCCGGCCTGCGCCGAATCTATCTGGAAGGCCTGCGCCAGTGGTGGGACAACGAGCGCCGCGAGAAAAATCCGCTGTGGATTTTCATCTATCAGTTCGCCACGGGCACGCGCGAATACACTCCGGACGCCGTCTGGACGCTGGCGCGCTATCCCATGGACCTGATCACTTGGCGGGTGAATAATCTGCCGCGCGCCGACCTGACCTGGGTGAGCGATCGCGACCGCTTCAATCGTGGGCAGGTCCGCGAGCTGCTGCCGCCCGATGAGCGGCCCGTCCAGCGTTGGAACGCCAACCCGTTCGTCCCCAACGGCGGCAACGGCGGCCGCGGCGATGACGACGGCGCAGCCTTCCTGTTACCCTACTGGGTGGGGCGGTATCACGGCTTTATCCAGGAGCGGTAGCTGAAAATGGTTCGCGTTTTGCTCGTGTTCGCGCTGGTGGCGGTGGCGCTGCCGGCGCAGCGTCCCGCCCGCAAGAAGACTCCGTCCAAGCCCGCTGCAAAAACCGCGGCCGCGTCCGATCGCTGGCCCCTGGCGGAGGTTCGTATCGCCGGCAACAAGATCTTTCCCACCGATGCGATCGTGCGGGAAACGGGCCTGAAACCCGGCGCGCTGGTCAATAAACAAGATTTTCAGCATGCGCTCGATCGGCTCACGGCCACCGGCGCCTTCCAGACCATCTCGTTCCATTACGAGCCGGTCGGCGAGAAGCTGGCCGTCACCTTTGAGGTACAGGAGGTCGCCGATATTTACCCGGTCGGCTTCGAGCGCCTCGATGTCCCTGACGCGGAGCTGATGAAGATGTTGAGTCAGAGAGTGCCGCTTTTTGGCCCGCAGGCGCCGGCCACGGGCGAGATGGTGAAGCGGATCGTGGCAGCCTTGGAAGCTTACCTGCAAGAAAAAAAGAAGCCCACGGCGGTGACGGGCCGGCTGCTGGCTGCCCCTGGCGGGAAGCTGGTGATGACGTTCCGTCCCACCGCCGCGGCGCCGGTGGTCACTTTCGTAAGATTTGAGGGCAGCCGGCTGATCCCGCCGCAGGAATTGCAGAAGGCTTTCTACCAGACTGCCGTAGGTACTCCTTATACGGAGCCGCGCTTTCGCGAGCTGCTCGACTCCAATATCCGCCCCCTGTTCGAAGCGCTGGGCAGGCTCGAAGTCCGCTTCGGCCCGCTGCGTGCCGAAGAATCGAAAGAGGCGGCCGGCGTCGAAGTGACCGTGCCGGTCCAGGACGGCGAGGAGTTCCACTTCGGGCGAGTGCGGTTTGCGGGCAACACAAAAGTCTCTTCGATCGAGCTTTCGCGGCTGGTGAAGCTCGAGGAAGGCGCGCTGGCCAACTTCGTCCTGGTGAACAAGGCAACCGCGGACATCGAGCGCCGCTACGGGCGCGACGGCTACATGCACGCCAAAGCTGTGGTCGAGCGCAAGCTCGACGACAGCAAGAAGACCGTAGACCTGGTGATCCGCATCAGCGAGGGCGACCGCTACACCATGCGCGCGCTCACCATCCAGGGGCTCGACCTCAACGGCGAGGACGCCGTGCGCCGGCGCTGGGCCATCCAGCGCGGCCAGCCCTTCGACGGGCTCTACCCGGAAACGTTTCTCAAGCGCATCGAAGAGGACGGCATGTTTGACAACCTCGGCAAAACCAACTTCCGCTTGAACGTGGACGAGCCCAACAAGGCCGTGGATGTGGTGCTGGAATTCAAGGGCGCCCCTGTCCAGAAGCGCCGCCCGGGCGAGCCATAAGGGATGCGCTTCGCGCTCCCAGCTTTGTTACTGGCTTTGGCCGCTGCCTGCAGCCGTCCCACGAGCACCGCCGACAGCGAGGTGCACCTGCCAACGCTGCCGGTGACGCTTCCCAACGGCAAGGTGATTCGCGCCGAACTGGCCACCGACCCCGGCGACCAGCAGCGCGGCTTGATGTTCCGCACGTCGCTCGCCGCGGATCGGGGCATGCTGTTTGTTTTCGCCGCGCCCAGCTCCGAGCCTTTCTGGATGTATCACACGCTGATTCCGCTCGACATTATCTGGCTCGACGCCGGCCATCGCATCGTCTTCATCTCCGCCAATACGCCGCCGTGCGCGGCCAGCAAGGGCGACAACTGCCCCACTTACGGCGGCGAGCAGTTGTCGCAATTTGTACTCGAAACGCCCGCCGGCACCGCCGCCGTGCAAAGCCTCAAGCTCGGCGACCAGTTGCAGTTTTGATTCTTTGGTCCCTTCTGTGCGCTCTCCGCGAGGAACCAAGCCGGTTGCGGTATCCTGTTGATCTTATGACCGAGCAGAAGTTGCGGGAATTGCTGTTGCGGGTGCGGCAGGGCCGCGTCGAAGTGGAGCGGGCGTTCGAGGAGTTGCGCCACCTGCCGTTCGAAGACCTGGGTTTCGCCAAAGTCGATCATCACCGGGAGCTGCGGCACGGCATGCCGGAGGTGATCCTGGCGTCGGGCAAGACGCCGCAGCAGGTGGCTACCATCGCCCGGCATCTCCTCAACCGCAGCAAGAATGTGCTGGTCACGCGGGCCGGCAAAGACACCTACCGGGCGGTGAAAAAACTTGCGCGGACCGCCGAGTTCTTCCCCCTCTCCGGCGCCATTCGCGTGTGGCGCGATCGCACGGTTACCGGCAAGGGCATCATCGGCGTGGTCTGCGCCGGCACCAGCGACATTCCGGTGGCGGAGGAAGCACAGGTCACCGCCGAGGTCATGGGCAGCCATGTGGAGACGCTCTACGACGTCGGCGTGGCGGGCATTCACCGCCTCATCAACAATCGCCAGCGCCTGCTGCGCGCGCGGGTCATCATCTGCTGTGCCGGCATGGAGGGCGCGCTGCCGAGCGTGGTGGGGGGCCTGGTTTCGGCGCCGGTGATCGCCGTGCCGACCAGCGTCGGTTACGGCGCGAGCCTGCACGGGGTGGCGGCCCTTCTGGGTATGCTCAATACCTGCGCGAGCAACGTCACCGTGGTCAACATCGACAACGGCTTCGGCGCCGGCTACGTGGCCAGCATGATCAACCGGCTGTAGCGGCTAATCCCACGTCCAGCTCTTGCCCAGCTCGAGCGCGACCACCTCGGTCTCGGGCTGGTCTTACAGCAGTTCCCGGCAGGCGCTCCGGCCTCCCGATAAGCGGGATGGCGTCGTTGATGTGGTCGAAGTGCCCGTGGGTCAGCAGCATTGCGTCAAGCCGGGACACGCCGTGGGAACGGGGATAAGAAGGGTTGCCTTCGAGCCAGGGGTCGATGATTACGGTCTCGCCCCGGCTCAGGTCTAATTTGAAACGTGGCATGGCCCAACCAGGTGATTTGCACCGGAGACACGGTTCTGCCTCAGCCGGCTTTGGCCGCTCGTGCGCGAGCCGCCTTGGAGGACTTCTGCGCCCGGGTGGCTGCCGGAGGCTTGGGGGCAGGCTTGGCAGAAACTCGGCGCTTGGTCAGGCGCGCTACCGCCCGCAGCAACGCCTGCACTTCGCCCGGCCCCTTGGATAACACAATATCGGCGCCCGTCGATTGCTCTGTGATCCCGAGAGCTTCGACGTAGCCGGAGAGCAGGATGATCGGAACCTTCGGGCTGTGCTGGCGAAGCTTGCGGATCACTTGCTGGCCGGAAACCTCCGGCATGCGGTAATCGGTCACCACCAGATCGAAGGGCTGCGAGTGGAACTGGTCGATGCCGTCCTGCCCGCTCGAGGCGGTGGAAACCTTGTGGCCAAGCTGTTCCAGCACCGCCCGCCTTGCCACTAGTCCGTGCCGGTTGTCATCGATGAGCAGGATCCGCAGGCTCGGCGCGCGCATGTTCTGTGAGTTACCTTTTCAGGGAGAACGCGGCGTAGCGTATCAGAACATTTGCGCCAGTGTCAATAGATTTTTATCTCGCTGCAAACAGGAAAGATCGAATGCTTGACCTGGACCAAGATTTGTGACGCGGGGCGCGCCGGCTATTCCACTTCTCTCGGAGCGACGTAGCCCGCCTTGGCCAGGATGGAGTACTTGATGTTCTTGCCCTTCTGGTCGACGATCCGCAGCTCTTTGTTCGTTCGCGGATCGACCAGTTGCACCTTGATCTTGCGGAACTTCCCGTCGCGCGCCTGGTTGGTGGGCTCGTAAGCCACGCTGTACTCGTTGCGCAGCGAGATCGCAATCTGCTGGAAAATGCTCGGGAATTCGCCGTAAAAGCGCGGGAAAAAGCTCATCCCGCCGGACTCCTTGGCGAAAGTGCGCATCTGGTTGTCGGCTTGCAGGAAATCCATCCGCTGGATCGGCCCCATGGCGCCCCGCGCGTCGTACCACTCGCGCAACGCCTGCATCAGGCCGATGGCGTAAATGGCGGTGCCGCCGGTTTGGACGATATTCCGGATCTTGTCGAAGGTCAGCTTGCTAAAGGTATCCACGCCGGAGGAGATCAGCACGATCGCCTTGCGGCCCTCGATGTCCTTCATGCGGTCGATCGTGTCGGAAAGCGCGTCGTACAGGTTCGATTCCGAGAAAGCCGCGATCTGGAGCCGGCGCATGGCCTCGTAGGCGTTGCGCTTGTCCTGCGAGAAGTCGGAAAGGATTTCCGGCCGCAGATCGTACGCCACCACCGCCACCCAGTCCTCGGGCCGCAGCGTTTGCAGGAAACCGTAGGCTGCGGTCAGCGTTTGGTACCACGACTCGCTCCAATACTGCTGGAACAGGTTGCTGAATTCGATCACCAGGCAGACCGTCATGGGGGCCTGGCTCGCGCCGAGGGTCACGATCTTCTGCGGAACGTTGTCCTCCAGGACCAGAAAGTTGCCGCGCGGGATGTTGGGGATGAAGTTACCCTTGTTGTCCAGCACCGCCACGTCCACGGTCACCAGGTTCGACTCCGCCTTGAACGTGGGCATGTTCTTGGCTTCCGGCGGCCGCTTCGGCCGCGTCTGCACCGGAGGCGGCTCCGCTTTCTTGGGCCGGGCCACGCCCTCCCCGGCGTCGCGATTGGGGCCCGGTTCGGTGGCGATAGGTCCTTGTGTCTGGGCCGCCGCCACGCTCACCCCCAGCAAAAACAAGACGCTCAGCCAGAAACCATTGCGAAATCCATTCCGTACTCTCATAACAAACCTACCCATAGGGACTTGCCCTCAGCTTGTTCGGTTACCTTCATGGTAATACCGCGGCGGGCGCAAGTCACGGCCTCAGTTCACCCAGCGGTCGCGATCCTCATCGTGCTCGTGCTCGCGTTTACGCATGTAAACCTTAAACTTCTGCTGGAGCCGGCGGCGGCGCCACTGCTGATACGACTCGAAGAGGCTGAAGAGATTCCGGTCGAGCCGGTGCAGCCGGTAGCGCAGGTAGAGGTAGCCGAACAGCATCCCGCCGAGATGGGCGAAATTGCTCACCCCGCTATTCGCGTTGAAGCTGGACATGAACGCCAGCACGCCCATGATCAGCACAAACCACTTGGCCTGGATCGGGAACAGGAAGCTGAAGAACACGGTGCGCGTCGGGTAAAGCAGGCCAAAGGCCAGCAACAGGCCGTAGATGGCGCCCGACGAGCCGATGGTGGTGACTTCGCGCGACAAGTGGAACAGCACGCGTATGATCACGTCGCACAACCCGGCTCCCACGCCGCAGACGAAGTAGAAGTTCAGAAAGCGCCGCGTGCCCCAGTCGCGCTCCAGATCGACACCGAACATCCACAGCGTGAGCATGTTGAACAGAATGTGGCCCGCGCTGCCGTGCAGGAACATGTAGGTAAACGGCTGCCAGATAAAGCCGTGCAAGAACCCAGAGGTCTGCAGGCCCAAAAAGCCTACCAGCGCGCTGGCCGTGCTCAAGTCGAGGATGCCCAGGAAAAAAACGAAAACGAAGATGGCGCTGTTGATGATCAGCAGCCACTTCACGCCCTTGGGAAAGAACTGGCTGATGCCGAAACGGCTCCCGAGATAAGGCCTATAAGAACGCATGAGGGCACCGGGCGGCAGCGATCACTCTGCCGGCGCTAGCGACCGCTCTCTTAGCAGAATATCAGGTTTTGGCCTCCGCGTGAGC
>DASQHK010000063.1:0-12618 GCA_035632135.1 Bryobacterales bacterium | reverse complement strand
GTCCGAGTACATTGTGATGATCGTTGGGCTGGTGGGCACCACGATCGCCCCCTGGATGCAGTTCTACTTGCAAGCCTCGATTGTCGAAAAAGGAATCACCAAGCACGACTATGGTCTTTCGCGCTGGGATGTGATCGTTGGTTGCATCTTTACCGATGTGATCGCTTTCTTCATAGTGGCTGCCTGCGCGGCCACTTTGTACAAGTCGGGCCAAGGTGAATTGCGGGACGCTGGACAGGCCGCCCTTGCGCTGCGGCCCTTCGCCGGAAGGTTCGCGTCCGTCCTTTTCGCCATCGGGCTGGTGAATGCCTCGCTGCTTTCTGCGGCCATCCTGCCGCTGGCAACCGCCTACAATTTCTGTGAGGGCCTGGGCTTCGAGTTGGGGGTAGACAAGCGTTTTTCCGAAGCTCCCGTCTTTTACTGGCTTTATACGGTATTGATTGTCGGGGGCGCGGCCGTCGTTTTGATCCCAAAGCTGCCCCTACTAACGATCATCCTGCTTTCGCAAGTGGCAAATGGAGTTCTGCTGCCGTTTGTACTCTTCTTCATGCTGGCCCTGATCAATCGGAGCCATATCATGGGCGACCAAACGAACACGCTTGCCCAGAATGTGATCGCCTGGTCAACGGCCATTGTGATGATCGCTCTGACGGTCGCTATGATCTGGACCAGCGTGGCGGGGGCATGAGGCGCACGGCCCGAAGCGCCGTGCCTGAGTGCATAATCGGTTGATAACACGGTGGATACCAAGCACTGATTTGCGCCCAGAGGGGTTCTGCACGGCCTGATCCGTTAGGCGATCGGGCCCCCTGGCGACCTTATGGAATGTCGGCCGGGTGTCGATCTCTGCCTTGTGGAACCGACCCATTCGCGCGAGATCGTCAACTTGGCCGCCGCCTTGGATCGCGTCGGCGGAGATAGCGAGCTTCTGGAGGAAATCGCCAAGCTGTTTCTCGAGACTGCCCCTCGGCAGCTCGACCAAATCCGGCAGGCAGTAGCTGACCGCGACGCCTTGGCCCTCTCCCGCTCGGCCCATACACTCAAAGGCTCCGTGGGAACCTTCGGCGCCGATGCCGCCTTCGAGGCGGCCCTCCGCTTGGAAAAAATGGGCCGTAGCGGCGAGCTGGCGGGCGTCGACGAAGCCTATGCCGCGCTCGAAGAAGTAATGCAGGGCGTCACGCAGGCTCTCCTCACCCTGGGTGAAAAACACCCTCAAGAAACACATAAAGCTCAATGAAATCCCGGGGCGTCCGCCCTGACCGGCTGATTGCTGAGCAGACACTTGCCCCCTCGCTCCGCCACCACGTAGATCGCCCCGAGCAGTGACTGAAACCGAGGTCGCGAGCTTTCGGGAGCGACCAGATACAGCCGCCGCTCGCCTTTCCATCTCTGGGCCAGGCCGGTATCCTCGAGAAAGACCGGCGGCGCACCCGGCGCCACCGACCCGTAAGCCAGGTTTTCCTGCCGACCGTTGAGGAGCAGCGCCTTCTGGTCCGTATAGAAGACCACGGAAGACGCTGGGTAGTAATGTCCCTCGATGACGAGCTGCCCACCCGGTGAGCGCTCCAGGGTATCCGCCAGCGGGCGTGACGAGAGATAGGGGTCGAAGATGCCCATCGCCCGGTGGGCGGCCTGGAGGAACAGGGCCATCATCGCTGCCAGGCACAGCGGAGCCACCGCGCTTCGCCGCGTGAACCACGCCGCCAGCGCTCCCGCTCCCAGGGCCAGCCCCGCCAGCGCCAGAGGCGCGCGCAAATAGGCGAAGGAGGCCAGCGTCAGGTCCAGCATATGTCCTAGTGAGAGGGTGTATTCGGAAGGGTTCCGGCTGAGGGCGTTTGAAATGTCGCCCACTGGCGTCATGCCCCGTACCAGGTACAGAATCACGCCCGCCGCCGCCGCCGCCGCGCACCCCAGCGCCGCCAGCATGCCGTAGCCCGCGGCAATCCAGCGCCTGGCGCCGCCGGCCAGGGCCGCTCCCGCCAGCAGGGCGAAGGCCGGATAGCAAGGCATGCTGTAGTATTCCTGCGTTGTCGAGAAGCTCAGGAACGTCAGCAGGAATACGATCCAGATCACCGCCAGCACGCGCAGCCGCGAGCTGCGGTCCTCGCCGAACGGCCGCCAGCCGTGCAGCGCCACCGGCAAGAACACGCTCCAGGGGAAGATCCACACCAGGTGCAGCAGCAGAAATGGAATTCGCGGCACCGTGTTGTAGTCGCGCGGGTAGCGCAGGTTGAGAAACCGCAGAATGTGCTCGTTGATGAAATAAAACCAGAAAAAGCCTCGGTACACGCCCGGGTCGCTGTGGAAGGTAAAGTCGAAGAACGGCGGATTGCGCAGCGTGGCCAGCGCCACCCACGGCGCATAGATGAGAATCGCGAGCGGGATGCCCGTCAGCGGCCGCAGCCGCCGCCAGGAGCCGCGCGCAAAAAAGCGCCGGGTGAGCAGCAGGTAGAGCGTTCCGGTCGCCACCGGCACCAGGGCCGCCAGCAGCCCCTTCAGCAGCATCCCTACGCCGATGAAGGCCCAGAATCCCCAGGCCCACCACCGCCGGTTTTCGGGGCCTTCGTCCAGCGCCTTTACAAAGCAGTAGAACGAGCAGGTGATGGAGAGCGTGAGCAGCACGTCGGGGATCACGATGCGCGTGAACAGAAACAGCCCGGCCGAAGTGCCCACCGCCAGCCCCGCGTAGAAGCCCGCTCGCCGGCCGAAGCCCCAGCTCCCCAGCGCCGCCGTCACGAACATCAGCGCGATCGCTCCCAGCGCGGTCGGCAGGCGCGCTGCCCAGTCGTGCACGCCGAACACGGCGTAGCTCGACGCCATCAGCCAGAAACCCAGCGGCGATTTTTCCAAGTACTTGACTCCGTCGATGCGCGCCGTCACCCAGTCGCCCGAGTCGAGCATGTTGCGGGCTATCTGGGCGTTGACCGCATCCACGTCGTCCATCAGCGAGGGCGGCGCGAAGAGGGTCCCCAGGAAGATTGCTGCGCCGAAGACCAGAAGGATCAGGGGGTGAGTTAACCTGCCGCTGCTTTCATCAGGGCCGGACGCGCTGGCTTCTCGATTTGTTCCAGCGGTGAGCGGACTTGCCATCTCTCCATCCACAATACCAGGATCACCAGGCCCCACAGGTGGAACCCGGCATTGATGCGGCCATCCAGGTGGTCCTGGACGAGTTTGTGGAGCGCCTCCACTCGGAACAAGCCCGTGCGGGCGACGGCGGCGGGGTTCAATACGTCCACCAGCAACGGCTTCAGCTCGCGCCGCAGCCAGTCGTGCGCCGGAATGTCGAACCCGACTTTCTTGCGCCGGAGAATCTCGGGCGGCAGCTTGTCCCGCATCAGCCGCCGCAGCAGGTACTTTTGCCGCTGCCCGCGAATCTTCAGCCGCGCCGGCAGGCGCGCCGCAAATTCCACAATCTCGTGGTCCAGGAAGGGCGGCCGCACCTCGAGCGCGTGCGCCATGCTCATGCGGTCCACTTTCGCCAGGATGTCGTCGGTCAGGTAGTAGCGCTGGTCGAAATAGAGGAACCGGTTCAGGCCTCCCAGCTCCCGCGCCCCGTCCGCCAGCTCCTCCGGCGTCCATGCGCCGTTCCGCCCCGTGAACCGGCACAACTCCCGTTTCTGCCCGGCGGAAAACGCTCCGTTCCAATAACAGTGCGCGGTAAACGGCGGCAGAAAGCTTCCCTCCAGGAACCGCTTGATCATATACTCCGGGCTGATCTTGTCTTCCGAGACGCTCAAGTACCGGTAGGCCGAAGCCAGCGCCGCCCGCCGCAGGGTCGCCGGAACCAGCCGCACCAGCCGCGCCAGCCGGTCGGCCTGGTAAGTGAGATAGCCGCCGAAAAGCTCATCGGCGCCCTCGCCCGATAAAGCCACCGTCACGTGCCGCCGGCACAGCTTCGACAGATACCAGACCGGCAGCGAAGAGGAATCGCCGCAGGGCTCATCGGCGTAGTTCGCAAACTCGCGGATGGTCTCTTCCAGGTTCAGGTCGCGGGCGAGGTCGAACTCGTAGTGCTCGGTCGAGTAACGCTCGGAGATGTTGCGAAAATAGCGGCTCTCATCAAACGACCGCCCGGCGAAGGAAACGGAAAACGTCTTCAGCCGGCTGCCAGATTCCTGCGCCGCGTAGTGCGCGATCGTGCTCGAATCCAGACCGCCGCTCAGCAGCAGTCCCAGCGGCACGTCCGAGATCAAGTGCTGCCGCACCGACTGCCGCAGCAGCCCGTCCAGCCGCTCGGCCGCCTCCTCCTCGCTGGTCTTTTCCGGGGCGAAGCGCAGCTCCCAATACGACCGCGCCGCCATCTCGCCCGAGCGCCATTCCAGGAAATGACCCGGCGGCACCTTCTCGATCCCTTCGATCAGGGTCCGCGGCCAGGGAACGTAATTGAGCGACAGATACTGTTCGAGCGCCGTCAAATCCAACTCGCGCGGGATCTCCGCATGATCCAGCACGCCCTTCATCTCCGAGCCGAAGTAAATCTGCCCGCCGTGCCGGCAGAAATAGAGCGGCTTGATGCCCATTCGGTCGCGCGCCAGGATCAGCCTTCGCTGCGGCTCCTGCCAGATGGCCAGGCCGAACATCCCCTTGAACTTGGCGAAGCAATCCGTGTCCCATTCCAGAAAAGCGTGCAGCACCACTTCCGTGTCCGACGATGACCGGAAGCGGTGTCCGCGCTCGATCAGGGTCTCGCGCAGCTCGCAGTAGTTATAGACTTCGCCGTTGTAGACGAGCACCGTCTGCCCGTCGTCGCTCGTCATGGGCTGCTCGCCGTCCTCCAGATCGATGATCCGCAGCCGCACCGCCCCGAGCGAAACCGCGTCGGAGACGTAGACGCCCTGCTGGTCCGGGCCGCGATGCCCAATGCGGCTCGCGATCCTGCGAATCAAACCGCCGTCACTGCGACGCCCAGAATGAGTGTAGCCGACAATCCCGCACACGATGAGTTGGCACCTACCCTAATGAGCTTGGTGATCGGCCCGTACCTGCCACGGTTCCCATCACCCCGTTACCATTTAGCTCCAAGTGTCAGGTCTGGTTTACTATATGCTTTGGCGGCTGCTCCTGTCAACGGCTGCGCAAAAAATATGCCCGGCGCCGCGGCCGTGCCGCTCCGTGGCTCGCCCGCCGGAACCCTTCGGTCAGCGGCCCTTCATAAAACTGGACGTAGCCGGCCCAGTTTCCGATACGGCCTCGCAAGTCAATAATTGAAGCAGAGTTAAATGAGAAGTCGGGACCGGCCGGCCTACTGCTCGGCCAGGGGCAGCACCACGCGGTCGATCTCGGCGTCGCTCCAGTTGGCCAACTGCACATTGCGGTGAAGCGTCCACCTCTCGGTGTGCTCTACCGAACCATTTGGCTCCATCCGCGTGAGCGCTCCCAGGGTTTCCATCTCCAGAAATTCGGCGCTGGTGTAGGTTTCGAGCGAGCAGCCGAAGTCCGGATAGGTCTTCGACGGGTCCGCTTTCGTACGTTTGATGAACAGTTCGGAGCCGAGCAGGTACGCTTCCCAGGTGTTGGGATTGAAGATGCCGGTCTTCTGCGGCTCGGTGCTGTGCGGGTCCTGCCGCAGCGTGAGGTACTTCTTGCCAAAGTGCCAGCGCGGGTCGGAAAAATCCGTGTAGGCCCACATGGTGAGCGGGTTGGTCGGTCCCAGGATCGCATCGTGGGTGCCGCGCGGCGGAAACGCCACGATCGCCGTGCCGCCCTGCGCCATCATGGTCAGCGCCCACGGCGCCAGCTCCACGTTCCACACGTTCTTGTTGGTGAGCCGGTGCAGGATCGTCGCCTCCGTGCCGTGATCCGCTAGGCGAATGACCATCTCTTTCTGGATCGATGTGCTCGGCTCCAGCGGCTCGATGGCGTGCAGGGTCGTTCCCTCGAGGCGCACGTCGACCGGGCCGTTGTCCGGCGCGTAAGTCCGCGGCATCGCTTCGGGAGCGTGCCACAGCCGGTGCCCGCCGATCATCTGCCACTGCCGGCCCCCCGTCTTCCCCAGCGTCTCGGCGAACTCCTTGAAGATGTTTGGCCCGCCGACAAACGCGTAGCGCATGATGCGCGGGCCGATATCGCTGGTCACGATCAGCTCCACTTCGCCGTTGCTGATGCGATAGCAATTCGGCCAGCCCTTGTAACCGGTTCTCTCAATGGTCACGGCCGCGTAAGAAGCGGCCGCCAGGCCCAGGAAAAGACAAAGCGCACGCATAAGCTTGGATCAGTGATCCGACATGATACCACGGGCCGCCACCGGGGCCATCACCGCCGCGCGGCGACCCATCCTCTCTCCACCAGCGTTTTGTACAGGGCGCCGGCCACCAGGCGATGCACCAGCTTGCTGGCGTGGTGGTCGTTCGAATTGATCACCCGTTGCTTCACCGGCACGCCCGCGACCAGGTTCGCCACATCGAGCACCGGTGTTCCGGCGCCCGCAAAAAAATGCTCGATGGGAACCGTGAACCGCTTGCTGGTCTCCAGGTCTTCCAAGAACGGAAAGATCACCACTACCAACGGGCACTGGTTGGCGCGGCTGAAATCGACGAACCTATATAGGTCTTTATAATGCCGCTCCAGCGTCTGCGGCTCGCCGTACGCCATCAGCAGCGTGGTGGTGTGGACCGCCAGGTCCGGCTCCGGGATCTCCCAGTAAATGTAATTCAGAATGTAGAACCCTGCGAACAGGAGTGCCATCCTGTGGGGCAGGTTTTCATACGGATGGAACTCCAGGTTCTTTTGCTGGTTATCCGGAATCACCTCCGAGATGTCGTTCCCGAAGTACTGCAAGATCAGGATGCGAGGCCGGACCGGAAACTCCAGCAGCCTCTGGTACTCGTCCTCGGTGTCCGACCCGTTCTTGCCGAGGTTGAGCACGCGATAGCGTGGCGGCAGCTTCGCCTGCAACAAATCGGAGTAGCGGTCGCGGATGGATTCGATCCCGTGTCCGGCTGTGAAAGAATCGCCCAAGGCGATAATCGCGGTCTTGCTCTGGAGTTCGTTGAGATCGACGGGGCGGTCCCGATAGCCGTATTGGTTGATAGGTTTCCAGTAATATTCGAGCCAAGTCTCTCCTGCCAGGCTGTAGAGCACGGTTTGGCTCCGGGGAATGAACATCAACGCCGTTTCAAGAACGACAAAGCAAAGGTACAGCGAGTACAGCACGACCAGCGTCTTCCGAAAGAAACCGGTCTGCGGCGAGTTCCGGATAACGGCAAAATAGAGAGCCGCACTCGCCAGCAGAAAACTCGAACCCAGCAGGGCGAGCCGCACGGACCAGAAAACGAAAAGCGAAATGTGATAGCGATACAGCGTCAGACGGGCGATAGCATAAAGGGAAGCCGCAAGCAGCGCGGCCATCAAGACCGGAACACTTGCCATCCGGACGATGGGGCGTGCCTCTGAAACAGAGATGCGCATGTGGCCGCGGCGCCCTCAGGCGGTGCCGGCGGCACGACAGGATACCACGGGCCCCCAGCCATTCCTCATGGCTCGGCCGTGACCCATCCTTTCTCCACCAGCTCTTTGTACGAGGCGTCGGCCGCCGACCGGCCCGTGAAGCGCTTGCACGTTTGCAGGTCCTGCAAAAAGGAAAAGAGCGCTACCACCGGCGGCCACTTGTTCTGGCGGCTGCACTCGACGAATCGGCATAGGTCGTGGTAATGGCGGCTCAGTGTCGGCGGAGGGTGGCGCATGGCGGCGCGGCTCAATAGGTGGAGCGGCCGCCGCTGACGTCATAGCACTGGCCGGTGACGAACGAAGCGTCCGGGCTGGCTAGAAAATGAATCACCGCCGCCACCTCCTCCACCGTGCCGGTGCGGCGCATGGGGATGCGCTCGACCATGTAATCGACCTGCGCCGGGGTCAACTGCTCCAGAATCCGCGTGCGGATCACCGCCGGCGTGACGGCGTTCGCGCAGATGTTTTCCGCCGCCACTTCCTTGGCCACCGACTTGGTGAAAGCGATGACGCCCGCCTTGGAGGCCGAATAGGCGGTCATGTTGGGGTTTCCCTCTTTGCCGGCCACCGAGGCGACGTTGACGATCCGCCCGTAGCGCCGGGCGCGCATATGCGGAATCACGGCCCGGCAGCAGTAGAACACGCTGGTGAGGTTCACGGCCAGCACGCTGTCCCAGTCCTCATCGGTCTGCTCCCAGACCGGCGCGGCCCGCCCGCCGATGCCGGCGTTATTGACGAGCACGTCGATGCGCCCGGTGCGCTCGAGCGCGGCGGCGATGAGCCGCTCGACCGCCGCCCGCTCCGCGACGTTGACCGCGAGGCCGAAAGCGCCGCGGCCGATTTTCCCGGCTGCCGCCACCGCGCCCGCCTCGTTCCGGTCGGCCACCGCCACGGTCGCGCCGGCATTCGCCAGCCGCTCGGCGACCGCACGGCCGATGCCCTCGGCCGCTCCGGTCACGATAGCCGTTTGTCCCTCGAGCGAGAAAGCCATGCGGAGCGCGCTGCTACTCGGCCTTTATGACGATGATCTTGATCGGCGCGGAGACGCCCTTGTGGAGGTTGAGGACCGCCTGATGCTCGCCCAGCATGCGGATCGGCTTGTCGATCTCGATTTTGTGGCGGTCGATCGTGTAGCCCTGCTTGGCCAGCTCTTCGGCGATCGTCTTGGAGGTGACCGAGCCGAAGAGCTGATCGTTTTCGCCGGCCTTCTCGCCGACCGTGATGGTGAGGTCCTTCATCAGCCCGGCGAGCTGCTCGGCGTCGCCCTTCAGCTTGGCCTCGCGGCGCAGCGCCGCGGCCTTCATGTCTTCGATGACTCTCTTGCTGCTGTGCGTCGCCGCGATCGCCAGCTTGCGCGGCAGCAAGTAATTGCGGGCATAGCCGTCGGTCACTTTCACCACGTCGCCACGCCCGCCCAGCTTTGGCACTTCGGCCTTCAGTATGACTTCCATATCGTCTCCAAGAAACCTTTCACCGCAGAGGGCGCAGAGGCCACAGAGAAAAACTCAAAATCCTACAGCTCCGCCGCGAAGGGCAGCAGCGCGATGTTGCGCGCCTTCTTGATCGCTTCGCTCAACTGCCGCTGGTGGGGCGTGCACACGCCGGAAATCCGGCGCGGGATGATCCGCCCCCGCTCGGCCACGAAGCCGCCGATCAGCTTCACTTCCTTGTAGTTGATGTTGTCGATCTTCTCCACGCAGAAGCGGCAAACCTTCTTGCGGCGAAAGTATTGTTTCTTGCCGCCCGCGCCGCCGGGGCCGCTCCGGTCGCCGCCGGGGCCGCTGCGGTGCGGCCCAGAACTTCGTTTTCTTTCTTCCATGATGAGCTCCTATCCTCCCGACTGCTCTTTCACCGCCGCTTCGGCCGGTATGGCCGGCGCGGCCGGGGCCGCTCCCGGCGTCTGCGCCGCGGGCGAGGAAGGCGCCTCTGTCTGTGGAGGCGGCGGCCGCCGCGCGGCCCGCTTCTCGCGCTTCTTCTTCAGCTTCTCCAGCCGCTTCAGCTCCTCGTCGATGCGCACCGTCAGAAACTTGATCACCGTGTCGCTAACCCGCAGCCTCCGCTCCAGCTCCTTCACCAGCTCGGACGCCTTTTCCGTCGAGAACTGCAGCAGCACGTAGTAGCCCTCGCGGTATTTCTTCACCCGGTAGGCCAGCCTGCGCTTGCCCCACTTGTCGACCTTATCCACGGCGCCGCCGGAGGCGCTGACAACGCCCTTCAGCGGCTCGACGATGCCGTCAATCTCCTCTTCCGGCACGTCCGGCCGGATAATAAACAGAACCTCGTAGATCCTCATTTTCCCTCGGTTTTTTGGCCTTCGGCGCGACGATTAAATCTCGTCATGGCCTTAGCGGCGCCTTCGGCAACTATGGAGCGGACCGCGTCAGCCCCGCGGCCGACCAGTTCCTCCACTTCCTTCTGCTGCGACCGGCGAAACGGAGTCAAGTCAAACTCGGCTGCGTCCACCGGCCGGCCGGGGTGAATTCCCAGCCTGACCCGCGTAAAATCCTTCGTTCCCAGGGCGGCGATGATCGACTTCACGCCGTTGTGACCAGCCGCCGAGCCCCGCAGCCGGATGCGCAGGCTTCCCCACGGCAGGTCCAGCTCGTCGTAAGCCACTACCAGCTCCGCCGGCCCCAGGCCGTATTTCTCGAGCAGCGCCTTCACCGGCCCGCCACTCAGGTTCATGTACGACTGCGGCTTGGCCAGCACCACTTCCCGGCCGTCGATTTTCCCGACCCCGACCAGCGCGTGGCGCTCCGGCCGCCGCACGCTGATCCCGCTAACCTCCGCCAGCCGGTCCACGGTCATGAACCCCAGATTGTGGGGCGTGTGAGCGTACTCCGCGCCCGGGTTACCGAGGCCCACGATCAGGAACATTTGGTGATTGGGCGGCTCTTTTACTTCTTCCCTTTCTCCTTGCCTTCCTTCTTCGTCTCGGCCTTCTTACCTTCGGCCTTCGGCTCGGCTTCCTCGCCTTCCTCCACCTGCTTGCCCTTCTTGATTACTTCCGGCTCGGCGGGAGCGGCGGCCGCAGCCTCGCCTTCCACCACGGCTTCAGCCGGCTTCTCCTCCTCGTGCTTCAGCAGGATGACGTGCGCCAGAATCCTCTCCCCATCGCTCGTCACCCGGTACAGATCGTTCAGCGGCAGGTCTTTCACGCGGATGGCCTGGCCCAGCTCGAGTTCGCTCACGTCCACCATGATGTGCTCGGGAATGTTGCTCGGCAGGCACTCCACCTCCACCTCGCGCGTCACGATCTCTAGCAGCCCGCCCTGCGTCTTGACGCCCTTGGCATCGCCGTGCGTGACGACTGGCACCTTGGCCCGCAGGCTCCTGGTCAGGTCGATGCGCTGCAGATCGGTGTGGAGCAGGTCGCCCCGCAGCGGGTCGAGCTGCCAGTCCACCAGCATGGCCGCCTCGCGGGTCCCGCCGGCGATCGCCACCTGGAAGATCGTGTTGTGCCCGGTCGCCGAATGCAGAATCTGCGCAATCTGCTTGGTGTTCAAGCTGACCGGCACCGAATCCTTGCCGCCGCCGTACAGCACCGCCGGGATCTGTCCCTGCCGCCGCAGCCGGCGCGCCTCATTCTTCCCCCGCCCATCCCGCAGCGAGGCCTCCACCGTAATGTCCTTAGTCAACGCAACCTCCCGAGAAAACCGGAACCACAGATGAACACAGATAAACACAGATTGGGGAAAAAGCTAGGTTAGATCTGTGTTTATCTGTGTTCATCTGTGGTTCCCTTTCACACAAACATCCGGCTGATCGACGTCTCCTCGTGGATGGACTGGATGGCCCCGGCCAGCAGCGGCGCCACGCTCAACTGCTTGATGCGCGCGCACTGCCCGGCCGCCGCCGAAAGCGGGATCGAGTCGCTCACCACCAGTTCCTTGAGGCTCGACGTCGCGATCCGCTCCATCGCCGGGCCCGACAGCACCGCATGCGTGCAGCAGGCGTAAACGCCCGTCGAGCCGTGCTCCAGCAGCGCCTCGGCCGCCTTCACCAGCGTGCCGGCGGTATCCACAATGTCATCCACGATCAGGCACGTCCGCTCCCGCACGCGCCCGATGATGTGCATCACTTCCGCCACATTCACGTCTTCGCGGCGCTTGTCGATGATGGCCAGGGGCGCCCGCAGCCGCTTGGCGAACGCCCGCGCCCGCTCCACGCCCCCCGCGTCCGGCGAAACCACCGTCAGCTTCGGCAAATCGAGCTTCTGAAAATATTCGATCATCACCGGCGTGGCGTAGAGGTGATCCACCGGAATGTCGAAAAAACCCTGGATCTGCGCGGCGTGCAGGTCGAGCGTCAGAATCCGGTCTGCGCCCGCGGTCACCAGCACGCTCGCCACCAGCTTGGCCGAAATCGGCACGCGCGGCTTGTCCTTGCGGTCCTGCCGCGCATAGCCGTAATAGGGCAGCACGGCGGTGATCCGCTTGGCCGAGGCTCGGCTCAGCGCGTCCATCATCAGCAGCAGCTCCAGCAGGTTCTGATCCACCGGCGTGCAGGTCGGCTGCACCACGAACACATCCGCCCCGCGCACGTTCTCCAGAATCTGCAAGTAAATCTCGCCGTCGGAAAATTTCTCTACCGAGGCCTTCGCCTGCGGCACGCCCAAGTGCCGGCAGATCTCCTGGGTCAGGGCCGGATTCGCGTTTCCCGAAAACACCTTCAACCGGTCTTGCTGCATGCTGCGAACAGGGACGGCAGCCGCCATGGCCTCATCTCGCCGGCTTAACTTCGCTCAACCATTTCCGCCAGCGGGCACGATAGCCGGCGCGGCTTACCGTCTTCACCACAAAACATCGGCCATCTTCCAAATCGAGTGAATCGCGGGCTCGAAGGGCCTGCCGGCGATCGACAAACACACCGAACAGGGCAGAACCACTCCCGCTCAACAGGGCGGGACTGGCGCCCAACCGCTGCAGACGCTCCTTCAGGATTACCAGCTCCGGATGCATCTGGAAAACGACCGGCTCGAAATCGTTTTCCAGGCCCGCCACAACCTGCTCGCGCGCCGCTGCGGGCGCCCCCCGCTCCGGCGCACAAACACTTGAGCAGAAACGATCTATCTTATCTTCCCAGGAGCCGGTTGTCAAATTGGCGCCGAGCCGCCGGTAAGCCTCGTTAGTGGAAACCTGTATGGCCGGAGCCGCCACCACCAGCCAC
>DASQHK010000062.1:0-5196 GCA_035632135.1 Bryobacterales bacterium | reverse complement strand
TCGCGCTCCGGGAATTTTGCCACTGTTTCCCGCAGCGCCTGGTCAATCGTTTTTTCCAGGATGAGAACCTCGGGGCCGCGCGTGTAGCTCAGCATGAGCCGATTTTACATCACGCGTTCCTTGCCCCATAATCGAAGGGTGCCGGAAGCGCGCGCAAAGTTTGGCGTCGGCCTGATCCAGATGGCCTGCTCGCCCGATCCCGCGGACAACCTCGCCCGCGCCATCGAGCGCATCGGGGAGGCGGCCCGGCAAGGCGCGCAAGTGGTGTGCTTGCAGGAGCTGTTCCGCTCCCAGTATTTTTGCCAGCGCGAAGACCCGGCGTTGTTCGATCTGGCCGAGCCGATCCCGGGCCCGACCACCGAAGCTCTCGCCGCGACCGCCCGCCGCTCGCAAGTGGTCATCGTCGCTTCGATATTTGAACGCCGCGCCCCGGGCGTTTATCACAACACCGTGGCGGTCCTCGACGCCGATGGCTCGCTGGTGAACCTCTACCGCAAAACCCACATCCCCGACGACCCGCTGTACTACGAAAAGTACTACTTCACACCCGGCGATCTGGGTTACCCGGTCTTCGAGACGCGGGCCGGCCGCATCGCGGCGCTGGTCTGCTGGGACCAGTGGTATCCCGAAGCGGCCCGCCTGGTCGCGCTGCGCGGCGCGCAGGTCCTCTTCTATCCCACCGCCATCGGCTGGCACCCCTGCGAAAAGGCGCAGCATGGAGAAGCCCAGCACGATGCGTGGAAGACCATCCAGCGCGCCCATGCCATCGCCAACGGCATCTACGTCGCGGCCGTGAACCGCGTCGGCCACGAAGGTCCGGCGAGCGCCGGCCTGGAGTTCTTCGGCGGCTCGTTCGTCTGCGACCCGTTTGGCGTCGTGCTGGCCGAGGCCTCCCGCGAGCGCGAAGAGATTCTTTACGCCGAGTGCGACCCGGCGCGCATCGAGGAGGTGCGCCGCAACTGGCCCTTCCTGCGCGATCGTCGTGTTGATACCTATGGCGCTCTGGCCTCGCGCCTGATCGACGGATGAGCCGCGCCACGCCAGCCGCGCGGGGCTGCCGGATGCCCGCCGAATGGGAGCCGCACCGCGCCACCTGGATCGCCTGGCCGCACAATCGCGACGACTGGCCCGGCAAGTTCGCCCCCATCCCCTGGGTGTACGCCGAGATCGTCCGCCATCTGCATCGCAGCGAGCGTGTCCGTATCATTACTACCGATCCGGCGCGTCCCGCCCGCCTGCTCGCGCGCGCCGGCGTCGATCTCTCGCGGATCGATTTCTTTCCCTTCCCCACCGACCGCTCCTGGACGCGCGATTACGGCCCCATGTTTGTGCGGCGGGGCCGGCGCCTCGCCATCCATGACTGGCGCTTCAACGGCTGGGCCAAGTACTCCAACTGGCGGCGTGACCGCCAAGTCGCCCGCCGCGCCGCGCAGAAGCTCGGCGTGCCGCTCATCGAGCCGGGCATCGTGCTCGAAGGCGGCGCCATCGACGTGAACGGGCGCGGCACGCTGCTCACCACCGAAGAGTGCCTGCTGAGTAATACCCAGCAGCGCAACCCCGGCCTCTCCCGCGCCGGCCTCGAAGCCATCCTCGCCCGCCACCTGGGCGTTCGCCATTTTCTGTGGCTCCGGCGCGGCATTGCCGGCGACGATACACACGGCCACATCGACGACATCGCCCGGTTTGCCGGCCCCTCCACCGTCGTCGCCGCCGTGGAGGAAGACCCCGCCGACCCCAACCACGCGCCGCTGCGGGAAAACCTCGAGCTGCTGCGCTCCATGCAGGACCAGGACGGCCGCCCCCTGCGCGTCGTCCCGCTGCCCATGCCCGCGCCGCTCTACTTCGACGGGCGCCGCCTCCCCGCCAGCTACGCCAACTTCTACATCGCCAACAATATCGTATTAGTACCTACGTTTGACGATCCGAACGACCGCCTCGCTCTCGCCACGCTGGCGGAGCTTTTCCCCGGCCGGCAGGTCGCCGGCATTCACAGCGTCGATCTGGTTTGGGGACTAGGAACGCTCCACTGCCTCACGCAGCAGGAACCGGCCTGAGCGCGAGGCGCTCCTCGATTCGCGCGATGCGCTCGGCCATACTGATCGTTTGCAGCCGGGAGTCCAGTACCTGTTCGAGCCGGACGATATCGGTGTGCAGGTTGTTGATTTCCTGCCGCGTCTCCGTACGATGCTGCCCCATTTCGGCCCGCAGCTTGACGAACTCAGCATCCACTTCGGCAAATTTGGTATTCATCTCAGACCGCAGCGCGGCCATCTCGCCCCGAATTTCTCCCAATTGCGGAGCCAGGATCTCCTGCAGCGCCCTCTTCACGTCGTCATAGACGGCCATCGCCTCATTATAGTCTATCCGTGCCGTGAGCCAATGCTATCGTGAGGATCGATGGTCGAGGGCGCGCGCCCGTTATTCCTGCATAGACCGAAGCGCTCTCCCGCGCAGCCCTACGTTACAATAATTCTTATGCCTGACGAGAATCGCGAACCCGAGGTGAAGATCACCGACCGGCGGCGCTTCTCGGCCGAAGGCGAGCCGCGGGACGATGGCCCTGAGGAGCCGGAAACGCCGGGCGCGGCGCCTGCCGCGGCTTCACGGGCGCCCTCGGAGGCCGCTGCTCCTGAGCCGCCGCCGGAGGCAAAAGAAGCCGCGCCGCTGCCTCCGCCGACCTTCGAGTTTTTGGTGCTGTCGTTCCGCTGGCAGGCCGAGCTGCAGCTCGGGCTATACGGATCGCCGGCCTCGCCCGAAGAAAAAGAGCCTGCGCCCGACCTGGAAGGCGCCCGCCACTCCATCGACCTGCTCGGCATGCTGCAGGAAAAAACGCGCGGCAACCTGACCCTCGAAGAGCAGCGCCTGCTTGAAAACTCGCTCACCGAGCTGCGTTTCCGCTATGTGCAGGCCATCGACCGGTTCACCAAGCAGAAGACGTAATGTCATTTACCGGACCGCTCCAGATCACCGTGCTCGGCTCGGGCACCAGCGTCGGTGTCCCCACCATCGGCTGCGATTGCCGGGTCTGCCGGTCCACTGATCCTCACGACAAGCGGCTGCGGCCATCGGTCCTGGTCACCTTCAACGGCCACCACGTCCTGATCGACACCACCCCCGACTTCCGCGCCCAGGCTCTGCGCGCCGGCCTCCGCGCCCTCGATGCCGTGCTTTATACTCACGCGCACGCGGACCACATTCTCGGGCTCGACGATCTTCGCCCGTTCAACTACGGCCGCCCCGAACCGATCCCCATTTACGCCCGCCCGGATGCGCTCGAAACCATCAAGCGCGTTTTCCGCTACGTCTTCGAGGAGACCAACCACTGTGGCGGCATTCCCCGCCTCACCGCGCTTCCGCTCGGCGACAGCGGCGTCGAGATCGGCGGCCTCCACTTCCGGCCCGTGCCGATTCTCCACGGCGCGCGCACGATTGTCGGCTTTCGCTTCGGCCGCGCCGCCTATCTCACCGACCAGAGCGACATCCCGGAAGCCTCGCTCGACCTGCTCCAGGACCTCGACGTGCTCTTCCTCGACGCCCTGCGGCACACGCCGCACCCTACGCACTCGACTATCGAGCGGTCGCTCGGCTGGGTCGAGCGTCTCCGCCCGGCCCGCGCATTTTTCACGCACATCTGCCACGAACTCAGCCACGAAGAAACGAATCGCGCCCTGCCGCCTCACGTGCGCCTGGCCTACGACAACCTGGAGATCGAGGTTCCGGGAGATGCCTGACGTGTTCGCCGTCTATCGCTCCCTTGAGCAGGTCCCGGCCGGCTTCGGCCCCGCCGCCCTCACCGTCGGCAACTTCGACGGCGTGCACCAGGGCCATGCTCGTATCTTGCGCGAGGTGGGAGCGCTGGCCCGCGAGCGCGGCTGGCGCGCTGTGGCCCTTACCTTCGACCCACATCCGACCAGAATCGTGGCGCCCGATCGCGCCCCGCGTCTGCTGACCACCCTGGATCTGCGCCTGGCGCTGCTCGAGCAAGCCGGCCTCGACGCGGTTGTGGTGCTTCCTTTTACGGCCGAGGTGGCGCGCCTGGAGCCCGCCGCATTCGTGCGCGACATTCTGGCCGGGAAGCTCGGCGCGCGCGCGGTGGTGGTCGGAGGCAACTTCCGGTTCGGCCGCCGCCACGCCGGCGACGTGAAAATGCTCCAGGCGCTGGGCGGCGAGTGCGGCTTCGAGGTTCGCGTGGCCGAGCCGGTGCTCTGCCGCGGCGAGGTGGTCTCGAGTTCCCGCATCCGCGGTCTGATCGGCGAAGGCGCCGTCTCCCGCGTGGTCCGCATGCTCGGTCGGCCGTTTTCTCTCGATGGCTCCGTCGTTCGCGGCCACGGCGTCGGCGCGCGCCAGGCGGTTCCGACGCTGAACCTCGCTCCCAACACAGAGGTGCTTCCCGCTCGCGGCGTCTACGTCACCTGCACGCGCGACGCGGACACGGCGCGCCGCTGGCCTTCGGTCACCAACATCGGCTACCGTCCCACCTTTGGCGGCACCGAGTTGTCGATCGAGACGTTTCTCTTGCGCCCGCTCGAAGGCCCCGCTCCGCAGCGTCTCTCGGTTGCCTTCTGGCATCGCCTCCGCGACGAAAAGAAATTTCCGGCGCCCGAGGACCTGCGCCGCCAGATCCTGGGCGACGTGGCCACTGCGGAAAAATTCCTGCGCCGCCTCCAGGCGTCCGCGCGAGCCTCCGCGATCCCTGCACCTGGCGTCACCACATAAAGGATGACTCCGTGAAACTGTCCCCTGGAAAGCTCCACGGCCTGCAAGCGGTTTCGGATTCCCGCGGCGTGATCGCCGCCGCCGCCATGGACCAGCGCGGCGCCCTGCGGACTCCGCTCGCGCAGGCCTGCGGCGTCCCGCCCGGCGAAATCACCACCCGGCAAATGAGCGAGTTCAAGGTCGCGGTGACCCGTATTCTTTCGCCCTGCGCGAGCGCCATTCTGCTCGATCCCGAATATGGCCTCGACGCCGCCAAGCAGCGCCATAAGGGCTGCGGCCTCTTGCTGGCCTATGAAAAAAGCGGCTACGACGACACCCGTCCCGGCCGCCTCCCCGGCCTTTTGCCGCTCGTCTCTGCCCGGCGTCTTCAGGAAATGGGCGCGCAGGGGGTGAAAATCCTCCTCCACTACACCCCTGAAGAGGACGCTTTCATCAACGACAGCAAGCGCGCCTTCGTGGAGCGCGTGGGCGCCGAATGCG
>DASQHK010000061.1:0-5322 GCA_035632135.1 Bryobacterales bacterium | reverse complement strand
ACGTAGATGGGGATGCCCTCATCCTCGGCGACCGCGCGCACATCGTCGGGCGCGAGCATGCTGGCATTGTCGGGACCGTTGGAGAACACGATCACCACTTTGCGGCCCGGCACCCGCGCCGCGTCGCGCAGCGTCAGCAGCAGGGCGTTGTAAAGCGCCGTGTCGTCGCCCGCCACCGACTGCCGCAGCCCCTTGATGGCGATCAGCCGGTCGCGGGAGAGCGCGGCCGCGCGGCTCAGGTTGCGGCTGAAGGTGTAGACGGCGATCGAATCGGCGCGGTCGAGGCCGCGCACGAAATCAGCGATGGCGTCCTCAGCGTAGACAAAGCCGCGGTACATGAAGTTGCTGGTGTCAAAGAGCACGAAGACGTTGGTGCCGACGAACGTGTCGGAGGCGAGGTCGAGACCCAGCGCGCCGCCCTGGCCGCCGGCCCCGCCCGAGCCGCTGCCGGCGCCGCCGCCCGCCACCGCCACCGGCGCCTGGTTGCCTTCGCTGAAGAAGGCGACCTTTTGCTCGATGCCGTCCTCCAGCACGCGGAAGTCGGTCGGTTTCAGATCGGTGACGTACCGCCCCTGCCGGTTGGTGACCGTCACGCTCAGCACCACCAAGTCCACTTTGATGCGGAAAATCGGCGACTGGCCCGCCCCGCCCGCTTGGCCCGGAGGCGCGGCCGCTTGCGGGGCAGCGCCCCAGACGGCAAACACCGCGGCCAACAGCCCGATTGCCAGTAGTACTCCCAAGGTTGCCCGCGTTCTCACGATCTCCTCCTAGTTGAGCGACGCCTTGATTTCACTGAGTAGTTGCGGCCGTGCTTTCTGCTTGTAATCATCCCCTACCATGCGGAGGGAGCGCAACACGGCTGGCCAGTCTTCCAGGTGCGTGGCGAAGATGCGCTCGACGACCTTCTCCGTCCACTGCGGGATCAGCACGTTCAACTGGGCCGGGGCCAGGTGCAGCTCGTCGGCCAGTGCCGCCCAGTAGAGATTGTTCGACTCCCAGCTCTCGGCCAGGATGCGGCTGGAGTAGCCCATCAGGGTGGGGAATGTGGGCAGGTTGAGCAGCTCCGGCCGGTAGGAATTGGCGAGCGTGGGGTGCGGGGCGCCGAAGGCCCGCGAGATCGCCGCCGGGTTGGCGTGAGCCGGGTCGGCCGCCGCCAGCCGGTGGATCTCCTGCTCAATCGGGCTGGGCGAGTCGGCGCGCGGCGGCCCGGCCTCCAGATAGTTGCGGGCCAATAGGTATAGCTCCGAGGGAGTAACCTGATCGATCGCCTCGCGCACGTTGCCGTTTTCGAGCAGCCTGGCAATGTGGTGGCGCCGCGCCGGCGGCACCTGCACTCCCAGCTTCTCCAGGATCGGCCCGCGCTCCGGCGGATCGACCGCCGCCCGCGCCAGCAGCTCCGAGCCCAGGCGCAGGTGCAGCGCCAGCCAGTGCTGCTCGTTCGGCGTCACCTGCCACCAGCGCGGCACTTTGGCCGTCAGCATGATTTGCGGGACCAAATCGCCCCAGATCAGCGCCTGGGTCTGCGTCGGAACCAGGAAGTTCTGTTCCGCCTCGGCTTCGGCATAGGCCAGCCCGGCGAGCGAGCCCAGCAGGCGGCCGCCGCCGTTCGAGGGCCAGCCGGTGCCGAACAGCTCCGCCGCGCGCCAGGTATGGGCCGAGTTCTGCACGCCCAGAAAATCGTGGCTGCGGACAAACAGAGGGTTGGTGCGGATGATCTGCGCGCCGGGCGGAGCGTAGTAGATATAACTGAAGCCTACGAGGGTGTCGCGCAGGATCGGCGCCAGCAGCCCCCGCGTCTCTTTCAGCTTCTCGGGCTGCCCGGCGGCCTTGTCCACCACCTGCCGCAGGTTCAGCGCGCGCTGCTGCTCGACGTGTTTCTCAGTCCAGTAGCCGAACGAGAACGAGTTCTTCTCGACGTTGGTGAGGGTGGTGCGCGGCAGCCGGATCTCCGAAATGCGGGAAGCCAGGCGGTTGGTCATGGCCACATTCAGCTTCTCGCCGCGGGAAACGCTCTCCAGGTGATCGGCCAGGTCGAACAGCGTCTTGAGCGAAACCAGGCGCTGCGTCTCGAACAGCAAGCTCATGTCGGTCACCACCTGGCGGTGCGTCTCCTGGTCGCCCGGGTTGGCCTTGCCGGCCAGCAGGTCGACAATGCGGTCCTGCGGCGAGACATCCTCCCGCGAGCCGGTCGCCGCCAGCAATGCCTTCACGCCGGCGCGCCCGGCGTCAAACAGCTCGCGATCATTCCTCACCGAGTTGAACAGCCCGATCAGGCTCTTGAGCGAGGCGTCGGCATGCGTTTCGGCAATCTCTCCCTGCCGCACGAAAACCTGCCACAGGCTCACCAGCGCCTGGAACGTGCCCACCGTGTCGGAGCGCTGGCCCGGGTCCTTGATCTTGCTCAGCGTCCCGGCGGTGTCCAGAAAAGAAAGGATGGTCTCGTCGCTCAGGCTCGGCGCATCGTTAAACAGCGCGTATTGCGAGCCGTAGATGTGGTACTCCATTGCCAGCCGCTGCACGGTGGCGGTGTGAAGCGGCGTCTTGCGATTGCGATCGATGTCGCTGATGGCCATGAAAATTTTCAGCGGCTCGTTCTCCACTGACTTGCGGCACAGCGCGAACAGCGCCTCCACCACGTCGTCGGGCGCCCTCCACGAGGTGGCCGCCCGGGTCAGCTTGCCGTCGTATTTGCCGTGCGGGTGGACGGCGAAGAGCTGCTTCCACGGCTCCAGTCCGCCGGGAATGTGGGCCTGGCCATTGGGGTCGACTTGCAGCCGGGAGGTGAGCAGCATCATGTCGGCGTTGGAGCGGAACACGGGCCGCGCCGGCCCCGGGCTGGTGATGCGCCCGCGCACGGCCAGGTAGAACCGCTTCATGCGCGCCGGCTCGGTCAGGTAATCCTTGAGCGGCCCCCGGCTGCGCGAAAGCGCGTCGAAGAAGCTGGCCATCCAGCCGTCGTCTCTGGAGATCAGTTTCTCGATGAACTCCGCGCCCTTGTCGGGCGGCGCGCCCACCATTTCCGCCCACATCGCGGCGGTTCGCTGCCCGCCGGGAACGGCGATCTTGCCGTCCTTCAGCTCAAATCGCCCGCCGAAGAAATCGAGCACGTGCGCGAACGCCTTCCAGCGTTCCAGCGGATAGGCTTTCCGCAATTGCTCGACGGTAACCGGATCGAGCTTGCTGAAAGCCAGATACAGCCGCGCCAGCGCCGGGTCGCCGAGAAACACGTCAATGAAGTCCGCCTGCTTGTTTTTCTCGCCGGCCATCCAATAGGCCGGCCCGAACATCACCGGCACTTTGGTGGGTTTGTATTCGTAACGGAACGGCTGGTTTTTGCGCAGCGCCTCTTCCAGTTCCGCCACCGGGAAGCCCGAATCGATCGTCAGAAAGGCCCGCGAGGCGTTCACCGTTTCGAGCGCGGCATCGTCGCCGCACCCGGTCCGCAGCCGGAAGCCCAGAACCTTGATCAACTGCCCGGTTTCATTCGAGTCGCACGTGGTGATGGTGATGGCCTGATCCTTGCTGGCGAGTTGCGCCAGCTCGCGGGCCTGCGAGAGGTAGCGGTTCACCAGCTTGAGGTACTCGGTCTGCTCGAGCGCCTCATTGCTGTGGGACGCCTGGTAGCCGTTGGTGATGATATTGCGGGCCAGGGCGGCGAGCAACTCCGACGCCGGCAGGTCGCTCGACAGCGCGGCCATGCGCTCAAACGAGCGCAGCGGCCCGGGAATCTGGATTTCTCCCTGCGCGGACATGGGCAGCGGGGCCGGCTCTCGACGCAGGGCGTTCTCCACTTCCGGCGCGACGCTGCCGCCGTCCCGCCGCACCTCTTCCAGATGTTGGAGCGCCGCCTCGCGCTCGCCTGCGATCAGATCCAGCAGCACCAGCCGCCGGGCCACGGCCGCCCGGTCCGCGCGGTCGGAGGGATTCAGGGACCGCAGCCATCGCTGGTAGGCGTCGCGACGCGCGGGGTCGTTGTAGCGGTCGAGGAATTGCGCGTAGGCCCGCAAGTCCGCCACGTTCCTGGGATTGGCGTCCGCCGCTCGGGCCAGCAGAGCTCGCGCCCGCAGCACCTCGCCCGAGCGCTCCAGCCGCTGCGCCTGGGCCGTCACGTCCTGCGCCCGCGCCACACCCGGCGCAGCGCCCCACCCCAACAAGCCCAATAGACAACCAAGTACCGTAAACCGCATTGCGTTACCCCCGCCCGAGGTCTCTCTAAGGTCGGTATTGATTCTATGGCAGCCTCACAGGGAAAACAACTACACGCCATCTTCTTATTTATTGTGCGCTTCCGGATCGGGAAAAGTTTACATCCCGGCTTTGTTTGCACTTCGGCTGTAGTTGGTATCTTCACATGCCGCCGACGCGTGATTCGAAGTAGCCGGCGATCCGCTCGGCCTGCGCCGGCCCCACCACAGCGGTCAGTTCGGGCCTCCCCGCCTGGCGAACGCCCTCCAAGCTGCCGAATGTTTTCAATAGTTTCTGGATGGTTCGCCCGCCGACCCCCGGAATCTGGCCGAGTTCCGAGGTGAGCCGCGCCGCGCTGCGCCGGTTGCGGTGGAAGGTCACCGCAAAGCGGTGGGCCTCGTCCCTGACCTGTTGGATCAGGTGCAGCACGGGCGAATAGCGGTCGAGCGCCACCGGCTCGTTCTCCTGCCCGTAAACAAAAATGATTTCTTCCTTCTTGGCGATGGAGGCCAGCGGCTGGTTGATGATGCCGAGCGCCTCCAGGGCCTGCGCGGCGGCGTGCAACTGGCCGAGGCCGCCATCGATCAGCACCAGGCCGGGCAGCGGCTTGCCTTCCTGCTGCAGCCGCGCGTAGCGCCGCGTCACCACCTCCCTCATGGAGGCAAAATCGTCGTTCTGTTCCACCGTGCGGATGATGAACTTCCGGTAATCGCCTTTCTTCATCTTCCCGTTTTCCCACACCACCATTGACGCCACCGTGTCGGTGCCCTGGATGTGTGATATGTCGAAACACTCGATGCGCGGCGCCAGCTCGGGCAGGTTGAGCGCCTCTTCGAGCGCCGCCATAATCTGCTTCGAGCTTGGCTTCATCACCCGGAACCTCTGCTCGAAGCTGTGCCGCGCGTTGCGCTCCACGAGCTCAATCATCGCCTTCTTCTGACCGCGCTGCGGCGTGGCGATCTCCACCTTGCGCCCGCGCCGCTCGCTTAAGTAATCGGCCAGCGCCGCGCGGTCCTCAAACTCCACCGGCACGTGGATCACGGCGGGGAGGTATTGTTGATCCATGTAGAGCTGCTTCAGCAAGGATGAAAAAAACTCCGCCGCCTGGAAGGCTTCCTGGTCCTCCCAGAAAAATTC
>DASQHK010000060.1:0-4117 GCA_035632135.1 Bryobacterales bacterium | reverse complement strand
GCGCCGACGCGCGGTCCCCTACTGCTTCTTTTTCTGTAGCAACCGCTCCAGGTAATTCAACCCCGTCCCCACCGCCAGCTTGCCCACATTCGGCCGCACCGAAGGGCTCGAAACCGTGCCGGCAATCTCCATCGGCACGGTGGCCTGCGCCGGCTGGTCGGCCGTGCCCTGTTTGCCGAGCAGTTGGGCAACTCGCCCGGTTACAACAGCATCCAGATGAAAGCTCAATGCCTGGTTGAAGCTGATGCTGCCGCTGCCGGTGAAGCGCCCGGCGGGGGATTCGATCTGAAGATCCGACACCTTCAACTGCTCGCCCCCCACGTTCAGAGCTGCCTTTAGCGTCGTGAACTCCGTGCTGCCTGTCCCCGACGAAGCGCTCTGCCCGGCCCCTCCGACGGCCCGGTTGATGCTGCCGATCAGGTCGAGCGCGTGTAGGCGCCCCTTGGAGATCTCGAGGCTCCCATTGCCCGCGAGCGACCGCTGGATCTGGTCCGCGTCCTTGCCCGCGAAGCTCAGCGTGTAGGACGGCATATCGAGCTGCCCGAAGACCTTGCCCTCCGCCGTCGTAAGGCTGCTGAGAAACTGATTGATATCGACGCCGTGAATGGAGCCGTGGCTTTGGCCGCGCAGCGCCGTGCCGTCCGAGGTCACTTCCGCGCCGCCCTTCCACTGCCCGCTCGCCAGACGCAGCGTAGCGTCTGGCACCTGCAACCGCACCGCCGGCGCGGACATCATCTTGCGGATGGTCCATTGCGCGGGAGCCTCGCCGGAGAGCGGCAACTGGTGCTGCGCATCGCGGCCCACCATCAGGTCCGCAATCGTCAGCCGCGCCGGGCCGCCCAGCTCGCCGTAGAGGTCTCCCTTCACGGTCACATCCAGCGACAGACGCGCCTTGCTGCCCGGCGCCGCCAGCAGGTCGCCGAACTGTTCGCGGCGCACCGCCGGGGGGATCTCGCCTGGCGCCACCACTGCCCGCAGCGTTCCGCTGACCGGGATCGAGGCTGGGCCGAAGGGACCTGCGCCGCCTTCGAATTTCACTTGCGACTGGCCGTTGCCGTAGAGCTTCGCTCCGGCCGTCATCCGGCAGGCGCGGCCCGGGGCGAAATCCCGCAGGGCGATCTCGATGGCCTGCACTGTGGCCGGCCCTCTCGCTGTCTCGGCGTCGAGGAAACGCACTTCCCCGTCGGAGATGTCGAGGCTCTCGATGGAAACGCCTCGCGCCTCGGCCGGCTTCGAGGCGCCGGGAGCCGGCGCTGCTGCCTTCGCCGACAGCCCTTGCAGAAAAACCTCCAGGTTGCTCGCCCCGGCGCGGTTTTTCTCCACCGTGACGCGGGGCGCCTCGATGGCGATCGAGTTCACTTCCACAGTCTGGCCGAGCAGTGAAAGCAGCCCCACTTGCGCTCGCAGCTTTTTCGCTTCGAGCAGGCTGGCCGAGCGGAACCCCGGCGGGTTGCCAACCTTTACGTTCTCGAGCGCCAGCGACGGACGCAGCAGCAGCCATTGGCCCAAGTCGAAGCTCGCCGCGCCGACCGCCAGCCGCACCCCGGCCGACTTCTCGAGCGACCCGACCAGCGCGTCTTTTCTCGAACCCGACACCAGCGCGCCGATGAGCAGTCCCGACCCCACCAGCAGCGCCAGCGCTCCGATCACCACGCCCACCGCCAGCTTCACCACCCGCGCCATGGCTCCTCCTCCTCTGCCGCCGGCAAAAAAAAACGGAGGGCGGCACGGCGCCTCCCTCCGGTCTTCCTGGGGCCAGACCTACGCGCTCACGCCCTTCGGCGGCTTGTCACTGGCCTTCTGCTTCTCTTCATCGAAATACATCATCTTGCCCTTGCGGTAGCTCTCCACCGACAGCCCGATGGTGACCATCGCTTTGTAGGCCGTCAGGGCGTCCAGCACCGGCTTCTCACGCGACCGCACGCAGTCCAGGAAGTTCTGCATGTGCGCGTTCGGTCCCTTGTCTTCGACCGGAATCACGACCTTCTCGCTGCCGAATTTCTTGACGAACTCGTCGCGGAACTTCCCTTCCGCGGTTACCGTGATGTGGTCCGTGTGCCCTTCAAACATGCCGTGCTCCACCATCATGATGGTCCCCTCGTGCCCGCGGATCAGCCCCGGAATGTGCGTCGAGTTGGCCATCGAGCTGCTCAGCACGAGCGAATGTCCCTTGGCGAAATCCGCCGTGAGCATGAACGTGTCCGGCACCTCGCGGTCCTTGAACACCCAGATCCCGCCGGTGGCCGCCACGCGCGCGGGGAACTGCGGCTCGCCCCAGCAAATCTGCAGCGGCGCCACCACGTGGTAGAACAGGTCGGTGGCGATGCCCCCCGAGTAGTCCCAATACTTACGGAAGCGGAAGAAGCGGTCGGCGTCCCACGGCCGCTTGGGCGCCGATCCCAGCCAGGTCTTCCAGTCCACGTAGTTCTCGCCCTTGCCGTCCGGTCCGGCGCCGGCGTCGATCGGATAGTTCCACTCGCCTTCCTTGGAGTTGCGGTGATAGCTGCCCTGGCTCATGATCATCTGCCCGACCATGCCGTCCTGGATCGCCTTGCGCGCCTTCCACCACTGGTCGCTGGAGGTCGTCTGCGATCCCACTTGCAGTACGCGCTTGGTCTCAACCGTGGTCTGCCACACCTGCTTGGCTTCCTCGATGGTGTGGGTCATGGGCTTCTCCAGGTACACGTCTTTGCCGGCGTCCATCGCGTCCAGCGCGATCCTGGCGTGCCAATGGTCGGGCGTGGCGATGATCACCGCGTCCACATCCTTGCGCGCCAGCACTTCGCGGTAGTCGAGCGTGGCCAGCTCGGCCTTGGAGAGCTGCTGGGCGTGACGCTTGCGCTTCTCGTAAACGTCGCACACCGCCACCACCTGGGTCTTCCCGTCCGCTTCGCCCATCCGCAGGACCTGCTTCATTACGCCGGTGCCGCGCCCGCCCACACCGATGCAGCCGATGTTGATGCGGTCGTTGGCCCCGATGACGCGCCCTTGCGCCGCCGGCCGCGCCGAGCGCGCCAGCAGCGACTTCCCCACGCCCAGCGCCGCGCCCACGCCCACCGTCCTCTTCACGAAGTCTCTGCGATTCACATCGTCCGCCATACAGCCCGCCTCCTTGAAAGGTTCAGGGGCATTCTACCAGAAACCGGGAACCACCGATGAACACAGATAAGCACAGATTCCCCAAGGCTTATCCGTGTGCATCTGTGGTTTCCTTCCCTGAGGCGGGGCCTGCGAGACGGGCTGGGTACAAAAAAAGAAGGCTGGCTCAAAACCGAGCCAGCCTTTTGACTTCACTGAAGTTCGTCCCCCCGGCGTTCTTCAGTTAGTCGTCCCTGGTACGCACCCATAATCGCTTGGAACACCCGCCGCCCACAATAGAGCAGAAGTCACATTTATCGTGGTACCAGCGTACCGGCATACACTGGGACAAAGCACTATTACCAGATTAGTTTCGTACCCCGGTTCGCTCGGTGTGTCCGGCGAGGGGCGTGACCACCGGCCCGCCGCAAACCGCCACCCCCGTGTTGCGCAATGCCACCAGCAGGTTGTACAGCAGCGCGTAAACCACTTGCTCGGTCACGGACTGGTTGCCAGGCAGATGAAAACCGGCCGGCAGCTCCTTCGCCATCGAGACCCGCACACTCTGCTTTAACTGCCCCTCGGCGTCGCGGCAGTTAGCCAGGCTGAGCGGCGTTTGCAGCACTGCGCCGGTGCGCCCATCGACGTAAAACTGGCAGCGGGAGAACCAGCCCAGGTTGGCGGGGTCGGCGGCGTCAAACAACAGCAGCGGGTCCTTGGAGCCGGCCGGCGTCAGCTCCAGCACCAGCCGCCGCCCCTCGTCTTCCATTGTGCACTCGTAGCCCGCCTGCTTGGCCAGACCGGCCACCACGTCGCGGTCCAACTCCAGGAAGATGAGCTGCTGTTCCCCCGCCCGCAGAAACTGCATATAGGAGTGATTGTAACATCCGGCGGGAACCTAGTGGACCGTCGCAGTGAGTTGATTAGCATGGCCTGATGCGCCTTGTGACCTCGGAATATTTCCATCGAAACGGCTTGGCGGTTTGGCAGTAAGCCTTTACGTATCGCATCAGCTTGCGCGCCAGATCTCGAACGGAGG
>DASQHK010000059.1:0-10180 GCA_035632135.1 Bryobacterales bacterium | reverse complement strand
CGGGCGTTCTTGAGGATGTTCACGATGCGGCGATCGTTGTCCTCGAGGTAAATATTGCGGCCGTCGGTGAGCAGGTGAACCTCCGCGCCGTTGCGGACCGATTCGAACAGGCTCTTGCCCATTTCCTTCTGGAGGAACTTGAGCACGCGGCGGATTTTCTGCAGCGAGAAACCCTTGCGGCGCAGCTCGGCGATCACGGCGACCTCGATGACTTCCTCGGGCTGGTAGAGGCGGCGGTGGCCGCTGTGGCCGGGCGAGACCACGCCTTGCTCGTCCCACCACTGAAGCTGGCGCAGGCTGACGCCGGAGACCCGGGAGACATCGAGGCTGGTGTAGTGCTCGCCGCCGGCCGGAGCCGCCATTCTCGCCTTTCTTGTTTTGAACATTTTCGTAGATTCCGTTTCAGAAATGAGCAGCTTTCGCACTTTAACGCCAACGCAACCGGCTGTCAACCTTATTTTTATCTTACTGAAAGAAAAGTACTTAATGGATATAGACCGCCTGGGTTCCGGGCTTATGCGGCGCGGCTCGATAGGGGGTTGCGGGAAGCGAGGCGCGCAGCGCTCAGCCGCCGCCCACGATCTGCACGATCTCGATCGATGCGCCCGCGTCGATGCGCGTTTCCGGCCACTGCGGGCGGCGGACGATGCGGCGATTCACTTCCACGGCCACGCGGTCTTCGGCCAGCTCGAGCCGCCGCACCAGCTCGGCGAGGGTGGCGCCAAGCGGTATCTGAAACGCCTCTCCGTTCAGACGGATTGTGACTTCCGTTGTTGCGGTTGACACGTTCTTTTGCCGTCCATTATAGTCAAATTTAACGGCGTTGTCTCAACGCCCTGCCGCCACGCTGGGGGGTTCCATCCCAGGAGATCAGCACAGATGCCGCAATCGTATCCCCAAACTTACTTCCCCATTCTCCTGCAGGTGGTGCTGGCGCTGGCGGTGGCGGGCGGGGCGCTGGTGGCTTCGCAGATTCTGGGACACCGGGTGAAGAACAAGACCAAGGACCTTCCCTATGAGTGCGGCATCACGCCGGTGGGAGATGCGCGCGGGCGGTTCAGCGTGAAGTTCTACATGGTGGCGATGCTGTTTATCCTGTTTGATGTGGAGGTTGTGTTTCTGTTTCCGTGGGCAGTGGTTTTTCGAGAACTGGGGATGTACGGGTTTTTCGCCATGCTGCTGTACCTGAGTTTGATCCTGGCCGGGTTCTTCTTCTTGTGGAAAAAGGGTGTGCTCGACTGGGCCAAGCCGCATCGGGACTGAAGCTGGGAAATGATTACCGAACAGATGGGTTCGATTCCGGTGATTGCGGCGCTCCAAACGCTGGACCTGGCGACGGAAGCCGCGGAGCACCGGGGCCAGTTGAGCGTTTGGGTTCCGGCGGCGAGGAACGTCGAGGCCTGCCGGTTTCTGAAGCAGGAGCAAAGCTACCAGCGGCTGAGCTTTATCACTGCGGTGGACTGGTATCCGGTGGAGCCGCGGTTCGAGGTAGTTTACAACCTGCACTCCTTGGAGCGGAACCACTGGCTGCGGGTGAAGTGCCGCGTGGGCGGCGAAAATCCGGAAATCGATTCGGTGACGGAGGTGTGGGAGGGGGCGAACTGGTATGAGCGCGAGGTATTCGACCTGTTCGGCATCCGCTTCCGCAATCACCCCGACCTGCGGCGGCTTCTGATGCCCGAGAACTGGGAGGGGCATCCGTTGCGAAAAGACTACCCGATTAGCGGGGTGCGCTGATGGCGACGAACTTGACCGCGGAAGGCGCGCAGACGATGACCCTGAACATGGGTCCGCAGCATCCCTCCACGCACGGCGTGCTGCGCGTGATTTTGCAGCTCGACGGCGAGACGGTTCTCAAGGCGCGGCCGGACATCGGCTATCTGCACACGGGAATTGAAAAGACCGCCGAGTCGAAGACCTACGCCCAGGCGATCACGCTGACGGACCGGGTGGATTACCTCTGCCCGATGATGAACAACCTTTGCTTTTGCCTGGCGGTGGAAGGGCTGCTCGATCTGGAGATTCCGCCGAAGGCGCAATGGATGCGGGTGATGCTGGCGGAGCTGACGCGGCTGAACAGCCACCTGGTATGGCTGGGGACGCACGCCATCGACATCGGGGCGATGAGCGTGTTTCTCTATTGCTTCCGGGAGCGGGAAGAGCTGCTGAAGATTTTCGAGATGGCGTCGGGGCAGCGGATGATGACCAGCTACATCCGCATCGGAGGCCTGGCGCTCGAGCCGCCGCTGGGGTTTTTCGAGCGCGTGCGCAAGCTCATGGAGATCCTTCCGGAGCGGATCGACGAATACGAGAACCTCCTGACGGAAAACCCGATCTGGAAGGAGCGGACGCAAGGGATCGGGAAGATCAGCCTGGAGGACGCGATCGCCATGGGCATGACGGGGCCGATTTTGCGCGGCTCAGGACTGGCGTGGGACATTCGCAAAGCCAAGCCATACACGAGCTACGAGAAGTTTGACTTCGACGTGCCGGCGCGGACGGGCGGCGATGTGTATTCCCGATACCAGGTGCGGGTGGAGGAGATGCGCCAGAGCGTGGGCATTGTGAAGCAGGCGCTCGATGGAATGCCGGAAGGGAGCGTGAAGGCCGACGCGCCGCACGTGGTGCTGCCCGACCGCGAGAAGATGAAGACGCAGATGGAGGCGCTCATCTACCACTTCAAGATCGTGACGGAGGGCTTCCGCGTGCCGGCGGGGGACTTCTCGCAATCGATCGAATCGCCGCGCGGGGAAATGGCCTACTACGTAGTGAGCGACGGAGAGTCGCGGCCGTACCGGTGCTACATCCGGGGGCCGAGCTTTGGGAACGTCCAGGGGCTGCCCAAGCTGATTGAAGGCGGGCTGATCGCCGATGTGATTTCTTCGATGGGCAGCATTGATTTTGTATTGGGGGACGTGGACCGGTAGGGACGGCGCGACAGCAGCAGCCGCGTTCGCCGCGCCCGCGCCGGAGGGTTGCGAGCGGTGACATTCTCACCCGAACTCGAAGCGCGCCTGGCGGAATTGGTGAAGCGTTATCCGCCGGGCTACAAAAGGGGGGCGCTCGTCCCCATGCTGCTGTACGCGCAGGACGAGGTCGGGGCGGTCACCGAAGAAGTGGTGGCCGAAGCAGCGGCGCGGCTGGAGCTTTCGACGCTGCAGGTGGAGGAGGTCATCGGCTACTACTCGATGCTGCGGCGGCGGCCGGCGGGGCGGCACCACGTGCAGGTTTGCACCAACATTTCGTGCATGCTGCGCGGGGCCGAGCAGCTTTATGAGCACGCCCGGCAGCGGCTCGGGCTGAAGCACGGCGAAACGTCGGCCGACGGCGAGTTTTCGCTCGAGGAAGTGGAGTGCATGGGCGCTTGCTCGTGGGCGCCGGCGATCCAGGTGAATTACGACTTTCATCACAACGTTACGGCGGAGAAGTTTGACGAGCTGGTCGAGAAGCTGAGGAACGGGCGTTGACGATGTACAACGAGCCACATCCTCTGGAAGTGCGGGTGCTGACGCGGCGGTTTGGATTGCCGAACTCGGCGTCGATCGAGACATACCTGGCGCACGAGGGTTACCAGGCAATCCGCAAGGCGCTTACCGAGATGACGCCGGATCAAATCATCGAGGAGGTGAAGGCGTCGAGCTTGCGGGGGCGCGGCGGGGCGGGGTTCCCAACGGGGCTGAAATGGAGCTTTGTGCCGCGGCAATCGCCCAAGCCGAAGTATGTGGTCGTCAACGCCGATGAGAGCGAGCCGGGGACTTGCAAAGACCGGCTGCTGATGGAGCACGACCCGCACCAGTTGATCGAGGGCGCGCTGATTGCGGCGCGGGCGGTGGATGCGCACGCCGGCTACATCTATGTAAGAGGTGAGTACCGCTACCTGATCGAGATTCTGGACAAAGCGATCGGCGAGGCTTACCAGGCGGGCTACCTGGGAAAGAACATTCTGGGAACGGGTTTTGATTTTGATCTTTACACGCATACCGGGGCAGGGGCGTACGAGTGCGGCGAGGAGTCGGCGCTGCTCGAGTCGCTGGAGGGCAAGCGGGGGATTCCGCGCATCCGGCCTCCTTTCCCTGCCGTGGTGGGGGCGTTCGGCTGCCCGACCGTATTAAATAACGTTGAGACCTACTGCTCGGCGCCGTGGATCATTCTGAAGGGCGGCGCAGCCTACGCGGAGCTGGGGACCAAGAAGAACGGCGGGACGCGCCTGTTTTGCCTCTCGGGGCGCCTGAACCGGCCGGGGGTGTACGAGCTGCCGATGGGCTTTCCGCTGCCGCGCATGATCGAGGAAGTGGGCGGCGGGATTCCCAATGGCAAGAAACTCAAGGCGGTGATTCCGGGCGGCTCGTCGTGCCCGGTGCTGAAGGCCGAGGAGATCAACCTGCCGATGGACTATGACTCGCTGCAACAGGCGGGCAGCATGCTGGGGTCGGGCGGCGTGGTGGTGATGGATGAAGACACGTGCATGGTGAAGATGGCGCTGCGGATCATGCGCTTTTACCAGCACGAAAGCTGCGGGTGGTGCATTCCGTGCCGCGAGGGGACCATGTGGCTGCGGAAGCTGCTGGCCCGGTTTCACGCCGGCGGCGGCGAAGCGCGCGACATCAACCTGATCGGCGAGCTGGCGCAGAACATGCTGGGGAGGACGTTTTGCCCGCTGGGCGACGCGGCGGCGCTGCCGACCATCTCGATTGTGAAAAAATTCCGCCACGAGTTCGAAGACCACCTGAACGGGCGGCCGTGTCCTTATGAAAAAGCGAATTAACCGCAGAGGACGCAGAGAAAAACTATTGGAGGGTTTCCTCTGCGTTCTCGGCGCACTCTGCGGTTAGAGATTTTCCATGCCGGAACTGGTCAAGCTGACGATTGACGGGCGCGAGATTGAGGCGCCGGTGGGGACGCTGGTGATCAACGCCGCGCGGCAGGCGGGGATCGAGATCCCAGCCTTCTGTTACTACGACGGACTGACGCTGCAGGCGGCCTGCCGGATGTGCCTGGTGGAGGTGGAAAAAGCGCCGAAACTGCTGACGGCATGCACGCTGCAAGTGGGCAAGGACATGGTGGTACGCACGGAGACGCCGAAGGTGGCCGAAGCGCGCAAGTCGATGCTCGAGTTTCTGCTGGCGAACCATCCGCTGGATTGCCCGGTGTGCGACAAGGGCGGGGAGTGCGAGCTGCAGGACATGGCCTTCCGTTACGGAGCGGGCGAGAGCCGCTTCACCGAAGAGAAGCTGCACCGCGTGGAGCAGCAGTGGTCGCCGGTGGTTTATTTCGACCGGCCGCGGTGCATCCTGTGCTTCCGCTGCGTGCGCATTTGCAACGAGGGCATGGGCGTGGCGGCGCTGGGGGTGATCAACCGCGGGGCGTATTCCGAGATCGCGCCGAACAAGGTGGATCACCTGGAGTGCGACGAGTGCGGCATGTGCATCGACATTTGCCCGGTCGGGGCGCTCACCAGCGGCGCCTACCGCTACAAGACGCGGCCGTGGGAGATGCAGTATGTCGGGACGATGTGCACGCACTGCGCCGATGGCTGCAAGACGACGCTGAGCGTGCGCAACGGCAAGGTGATGCGCGGCCACAACCGCGACCGCTCGGGCATCAACAACGAGTTTCTGTGCGTGAAGGGGCGCTACGCGTTCGATTTTCTGGAGCACCCGGAGCGGCTGCATACGCCATTGGTCCGGCGCGACGGGGAGCTGCGGCCGGCGAGCTGGAAGGACGCGATTGCTCTAGTGGCGGAGAGGTTCCGGGAAACGAAGGAGCGTGGCGGCAAGTTCGGCGTCATCGGCTCGACGCGGACCACCAACGAAGAGAATTACTACCTGCAAAAATTCGCCCGGCAGCGGCTGGGTACCAGCAATATCGATCATCACCGCTCGGGCGACGTGGCGGCGCTGCTCGATGCTCTCGCCGGGCGGCCGAGCGCGCTTGCGGCAAGCGCCGACCTTTACAACGCCGCGGCGGTGCTGGTGGTGGGCGCGGATCTTTCGCAGCAGCACCCTTTCCTGGCGTTTCAGATCCGCGCCAACGTGCGGCATCACGGAGGGCGGGTGTACGTCGTCAACCAACACCCGACTCGCGAGGAGAAGAACGCGCATTTGGTCGCGCGCGGGCGCGGGGTCGAGGGCGTGGAATCGGTCCGCGAGAAGCTGGCCGGCGAGCAGGACCTGGTCGTGGTGTTCGGCGACGCGATTCAGGGGCCGGACGTGAAGCGGCTGGTGGAGATGCTGCCAGCGACCGCGCGCTACGTGGCTCTGGTAGATTACGCCAATTCGCGCGGGGCGATGGACATGGGCGTGACGCCGGAGTGGCTGCCCGGCTATGTGCCGGCTTCCGAGCCTGGCATGACGAGTGGCGAGATGGCCGCAGCGGCACAGGCTGGCGGGCTGGACGCGCTATGGGTGGTGGGCGCGAATCCTCTGGAAGGCGCGTCAAGCTGCAAAGCGTTTCTGGTTGTGCAGGAACTGTTCCCGACGGAAACGGCGAAGCTGGCCGACGTGGTGCTGCCGGCCGCGGCGGCGTACGAAAAAACGGGCAGCTTCACCAACGTTTGCGGCGAGGTGCAGCGGCTGAAGAAAGGCCCGAGCTCGGTGGGGACCAAGAGCGACCTCGATATCATGGGGCTGATCGCCAGGCAGATGGGATTCGAGCTGGCTGCGCCGCTTGCGGAGGCCGTGTTTGAGGAGATCCGGCGCACCGTGGCGGGCTACAACATTTCTTATACGCGGTTCGTGCAAGGGATCGCCGTGCAGACCGGTTTCCCGGGCGGGAGCATCGCGCACCTGCCGCCACCACAGCGCATTCGCAGCTCGCGCGACACCATGTTTACTTCCGGGACGCTGGGGCGATACTCGCACGTCTTGCAGACGGTGATTGAGAAAGACATGGTCGAGGTGCAAGTTGATTGAGGTGAAAAATGCCCGGCGGCATGCCGTTCTACGCCCTTAGCGCGGTGAAGGCGCTGGTGCTGCTGGCGGCGCTGATGATCTCGCTGGTCTACATCCAGTGGGTGGAGCGCAAGGTGATCGCGCACATCCAGAGCCGCTGGGGGCCTTACCGCGTGGGGGCGCATGGCCTGTTGCAGCCGTTTGCCGACACGCTGAAGCTGCTGACCAAAGAAGACCTGACGCCGCCGCACGTGAACAAGTTTGTTTTTCTGCTGGCGCCGTTTCTGGCGGTGACGCTGGCGCTGATTTCGATTGCCGTGATTCCGTTTGGCGGCGAGGTGAGCGTCTTCGGCATTCGCACCAACTTGCAGTTGACCGATTTGAACATCGGGCTGCTGTTTATTTTTGCGGTCACCTCGCTGGGCGTTTACGGCGTGGCGCTGGCGGGGTGGGCGTCGAACAATAAGTACTCGCTGTTTGGCGGGCTGCGCAGCTCCGCGCAGATGATCAGTTACGAGCTGAGCCTGAGCCTGGGGGTGCTGGGGTCGCTGCTGCTTTCGGGCAGCCTCAGCCTGCGGCACATTGTGGATTCGCAGGCCGGTTACTACTGGGGATTTTTGCCGCGCTGGAACTTGTTTCACGGGCCGTGGCCGCAGGTGGTGGGGTTCCTGGTGTATCTGACGGCGGCCTTCGCCGAAACAAACCGCGTGCCGTTTGATTTGCCGGAGGCGGAGACCGAGCTGGTGGCGGGGTTTCACACCGAGTACAGCAGCATGAAGTTCGCCATGTTCTTCATGGCCGAGTACGCCAACATGATCACGGTGGCGTGCCTGGCGACGGTGCTGTTTCTGGGGGGCTGGCATCCGCCGCTGCCGGAAAGCTGGGGCATCAATTACGCGCCGGTGCTGGTGGGAATTTTTGCAGCGGTTGTCCTGTTCTCGCACAGCGGGGCGGCGCCGGAGGGCAAGCAGCGGCGGAGCATGCAGATTTTCGGCGCGGCGGCGGCGCTGCTCGGTCTGGCGTTTCTGGCGGCGCCGGTGCGGGCCGTTTTCAGCCCGCTATTCTGGTTCCTGGCCAAGGGCGGCTTCTTCTTGTTCCTTTACATTTGGGTGCGCGGCACGCTGCCGCGTTTTCGTTACGACCAGTTGATGGGCTTCGGATGGAAGGTGCTGTTTCCGGTGGGGGTGGCCAACGTGCTGGTCACCGGGCTGATGGTGGCGGTTTTCGGGTAAACGCGCGCGCTGATGGACATTTTTCTTTTTCTGCTGTTCGCCTTGATCGCGGTTGGCTGCGCGGTGAACCTGCTGGCGCAGCGGCATCCGATTGCGAGCGCGCTGTCGCTGATCGGCGTGCTGGGGTCGCTGGCGGTGCTCTACCTGTTGCTAGGGGCTGAGTTCATCGCGGCCATCCAGGTGATCGTGTACGCCGGGGCGATCATGGTGCTGTTCGTGTTTGTCATCATGCTGCTCAACGCCGGGGAGGAACAGCGGACGAAAAAATCGAAGCTGGCGCGGATGTTCGGGCTGCCGCTGTTCGCTCTATTGCTGATCGAGATTGCGTTCGTGGTGCTGCGGCAGTTCGCTGCGGCGCCGGGGGTCGTCTTCGGCGGGTTCATCGGCTCGACGGAGGCGCTGGGGCGGGCGTTGTTCCGTGATTACCTGCTGCCGTTTGAGGCGACGTCGGTGCTGTTTCTGGTGGCCATCATCGGCGCGGTCGTGCTGGGGCGGAAGGAGATTTGAGCATGCATCCGGTCCCGCTTTCCTGGTACCTGGTTCTGAGCGCGGTGCTGTTCGCGCTCGGCGTGGCGGGATTTCTGTTCAAGCGCAACATCGTCACCATCTTCATGTCGATTGAGCTGATGCTCAACGCCGTGAACCTGAGTTTTGTGGCCTTCGCTTATTACTGGAAGCAGATCGCCGGGCATATTTTCGTGTTCTTTGTGATCGTGGTGGCGGCGGCGGAGGCGGCGGTGGGGATGGCCATCATCATTGCCGTGTTTCGCAACCGCCGCACGCTGAACGTGGACGATCTGGAGGCTATGAAGCTTTGAACCTGCACCTGTGGCTCATCCCGGCGCTGCCGCTGGCCGGGTTCGTGATCAACGGCCTGGCCGGGCGGCGCTTCTCCAAAGCCGCCGTAAACGCCGTGGCGCTGACGAGCGTGACGCTGTCGTTCCTGTGGGCGCTGCGGGTGTTTGCTGCGGCGGCGGGCGCGCCGGGGCCGCACATCGAGAACCACTTCATCTGGATCCAGAGCGGCGATCTGACCGTTCCGTTTTCGTTTTATCTCGACCGGCTCACGCTGGTGATGCTGCTGGTGGTGACCGGCGTGGGCGCGGTCATCCACTTTTATTCCGTCGGCTACATGGCCCACGAGGGCGGCTACTACCGGTTCTTCGCCTTCCTGAACCTGTTCATGTTTTTCATGCTGACGCTGGTGATGGCGGCCAACTACGTCATCATGTTCGTCGGCTGGGAGGGCGTGGGCCTTTCGAGCTACCTGCTGATCGGGTTCTGGTTCCGCAAGAAGAGCGCCAGCGACGCGGGCAAAAAGGCGTTCATCGTCACGCGCATCGGCGACTTCGGCTTCTCGCTCGGCCTGTTCTTGATCTTCCTGAATTTCCGCTCATTCGATTTTGTGACGGTCTTTCCGAAGGCGGCGGGCGCGGATATGGCGACGCTTACCGCCATCGCTCTGCTGCTGTTTGTGGGGGCGATCGGGAAATCGGCGCAGTTGCCGCTCTACGTGTGGCTGCCGGACGCGATGGAGGGCCCCACGCCGGTTTCGGCGCTGATTCATGCGGCGACCATGGTCACGGCGGGGGTTTATATGGTCGCGCGGTCGGCGCCGATTTTTGCGCGCGCGCCGGCGGCGATGGATGTAGTCGCCGTGGCCGGCCTGCTGACGGCGTTTTTCGCGGCGACGATCGGGCTGCTGCAAACCGACATCAAGAAAGTTCTCGCTTACTCGACTATCTCGCAGCTCGGCTACATGTTTTTGGGCGAGGGAACGGGCGGATTCGGGTCGGGCATTTTTCACCTGATGACCCACGCCTTCTTCAAGGGGCTGCTCTTCCTGGGAGCGGGCAGCGTGATTCACGCCATGAGCGGCGAGCAGGACATGCGACGCATGGGAGGAATCGCGAAGAAGATTCCAATCACCTGCGTGACGTTCATCGTGGCGTCGCTGGCCATCTCGGGCGTGCCAGGGTTTTCGGGGTTTTTCAGCAAAGACGAGATTCTCGTACACGCTTACCAGCGCTCGCCGGCGCTTTACGCGCTGGGAACGTT
>DASQHK010000058.1:0-5074 GCA_035632135.1 Bryobacterales bacterium | reverse complement strand
TTCGTGCCGCCCAGCTTCGAAGGCACGGTGGTCTTTCCCGGCTTCGACGGCGGCGGCGAATGGGGTGGCGGCGCCTTCGATCCCGAAACCGGCCTCTTCTACGTGAACGCGAATGAAATGGCTTGGATCCTCCGGCTCCTGGAGCAGCCCAAGGCCGGACCCCGGCTCAGCGGACAAAGCCTCTACCTCCGCCACTGCGCCAGTTGCCACGGCCAGGATCTTCGCGGCAGCCCGCCGCAATTGCCTTCGCTCGTCGCGATCGGCGACAAATACACGGATCGCGAAATCACGCTGCTCGTCCACAACGGCAGCGGCCGCATGCCCGGCTTCGCGTATCTCCAGAGCCCGGAGATTCGCGCTATCGCGCACTACGTGGCGACCGGAGACGATACAGATGCCGGCGCGGCCAGCAACGCTCCCTCGCCCATCGACCTGAAATACAGGATGGAAGGCTACCGCAAGTTTCTCGATCCCGAGGGCTATCCCGCTGTGAAGCCTCCCTGGGGCACGCTGAACGCCATCGACCTCGACACCGGCGCAATCGTTTGGAAGATTCCGTTCGGCGAATTTCCCGAACTGGCTGCGCAAGGCCTGCGCAACACCGGCAGCGAAAATTACGGCGGCCCGCTGGTCACCGCCGGCGGCCTGCTGTTCATCGGCGCCACCAACCACGACCGCAAGTTCCACGTCTTCGACAAGGCCACCGGCAAGCTCCTGTGGGAAACCACGCTTCCCGCCGCCGGCAACGCCACGCCAGCGACGTATGAGGTGGGCGGCCGGCAGTTCGTGGTCATCGCCGCCGGCGGCGGCAAGTCCAACAAGCTCTACTCACCATCCGGCGGCGCCTACGTGGCCTTCGCGCTGCCAAAACCCGGGCCTCGGTAAGAACCACGCAGCCGAGCTTTTGCGAAGCCTCTGCTTTCGGTACCACGGCATAGAGAAGCAGACCCGCCGGCCGCATCAGTAGATCAGGCGCAACCCGAACTGCATGCGGCGAGGGCCCACAAGCGTGCCGCCGATCTTACCGAAGTTGGCGCTCGCCAGGCTCAGCGTCGCGGTCCCGAACTGCGTGTGGTTCCAGGCGTTGAACATCTCCCAGCGAAACTGCGCGTTGAACCGCTCACGCACTCTGGTGTTCTTGACTATGCCGAGGTCCCAGTTGTTGATGCCGGGCTGCTCGACGGATCCCCGGGCGGCGTTGCCTTCCACGTGAGTGGCAGGGCGTGCGAAGGCTGCCGGGCTCAGGTAGGCGTCCGGAAAGCTGCGCCCGGACTTGTAGTCTCCAATGATGTCGGGCCGCGACGTGGTGAAAGAGCCGAGGTTCAGCCAGTCCACGCCCAGGCTGGGCGTCTGGAACTGACCCATGGAAAACGTCGTGATGCCGGTCGCCTGCCAGCCGCCGATAATCTTACTCAGAGCCGGGTTCGCGCTGCCTCCAAATCGCTTGCCGCGCCCGAGCGGCAGTTCGTAAACGTAACTGTAAACGAAGCGGTGCGGCACGTCGAAGGTGCTGATGCCCTTGTCAAATTTCTTGAAATCCGCCGAGACGGCTGAGAATTCATCGGTGGCGCCCAGATCCAGCGATTTCTCCCAGGTGTACGACGCCAGCATGTAGAGGCCATTGCTGAACGTCTTCTCGAGGCGGGTTGTCAGAGCGTTGTAGCTCGACCAACCCCCGTTGTAAGTCAGCAGGACGAAACCGTAGGCGGGAAACGGCACGCGGGCCGCGATCGGTATCGTGCCGGTGGGATCGAGTCTGCCGATATTCAGGTTGCGGCGCTCCGGCAGTTTCTGGCCCGTGCTGCCCGCGTATTCCACTTCAAACAGGTAGTCCCGCTTGAAGGACTGCTGGATGCCGAACGACCACTGGCTCAGGTAGGGCGTGCGGTTGTGGCGGTCGAAAGAGAACGGGTTGAGGTTGGGCGATGCGGCGAAAGAAGGCAGCATGTTGCTCATCAGGAGCGTGGGTTTGGTGGGGTCGCTGTTCAGGGTTTGCGATTGGTAGAACGGCGGCCCGATCACTTTGAACTGCTCTTCGTTGAAGTTATCCGTAGCGTAAAAGATGCCGAACCCGCCGCGCACCACCGTGTTCTTGGCGAAGCTTGGCCGGTAAGCAAAGCCGAACCGCGGGGCGAAGTTGTTCCAGTCCGGATCCACGATGGAGGGACGCACACCGTGGTTGGCATATACGACGGTTCCCAGATCGGGAGCGAACACCAGGGCCTTGCCGCGCGTCTCGGCCGGCGAGGCGGCGTATTCGTAGCGCAGCCCGAAGTTGAGCGTGAGGCTCGGGGTGATGCGCCAATCGTCTTGCACGTAACCGGAGTAGTAGGTGGTGCGGAGGAACTGGCTGGAATCGCCCAGCGCGCCCGAAGCCGAAATCGGCAGGCCGAGCAGCATGTCTCCCAAGCCGAGGCCCTGCATGCCGGTGAACCGCCCGTCGAAGTTGAAGCTCGGGTTGCCGGAGAAATCCGTGATTTCGTCGTAGCGCTGGCGGCTGATGGTCAGTCCCACGCGGATGTTGTGCTTGGGTGTGTTCCAACTGAAGTTGTCCGTGAACTGGATATTCTCGTCGGTGGCGCCGATGGCTTCGGAAAGCGATCCCACGCCGTTAAAACCCGTCGGGTTGAAATTGGGCACGCCGAAATCGAACGGGTTCGGAGAGGTATTCTTCAGCCCGAAAACCTGGCTGGCGTAGTCCTGGGTGTTGGAGGTCTCCGCCGTCCGGTAGGTGAGGCTGCGGTTGAAGCCGAACCGGAATTCGTTGATCTTGGTCGGGCTGATGATGCGGGTGTAGGTAACGGTGTAAAGCCGGTCGGTCTGCGGGTACACGTCGCCGCCCAGTGGCCGGAGCGCGGGATTGAGCAGCGTCTCGTTGGAATCGGAGAAAGTCCCGTAGAGAATATCGTTGGAACTGAAGTGGTGGTCGAGGCGAACGTTGTACTGATCCCAGTCGTTGACCTTTTTCGGGAAGCCCACCGTGTTGAAATTCGGGAAGCCGGGGGAATTCGGGGTCACCCCGACGTTCGGCTTGGGTTGGTACGGCAATTGTTTCTGCACGATCGGGTCGAGGCGGCTGGTCGGGATCACATTGTTGGCGAATGGCTGGCCGCTGAACGGATCGATGGCGTCATGGCACTTGCGCGAGGTGGGGTTGGCCTGGCACAGCGAGGATCCCAGCGGGAAAATGCCGGTGCCGGCGCTATCGTCGGCCAGGTTGCCGGCCATCTGCGCCGACGAAGGGTAGAGCCCTGTCGCCGTGTTGGCCTGCCTCTGGCGAAAGCCTTCGTAGTTGAAGAACCAGAAAGTCTTGTTCTTGCCGTCGTAGCCGGGCACACGCACCGGGCCGCCCACGGCGGTGCCGAAGTTATTCTGCGTGAACGGCGGCTTGCGGCTTCCGGTGCGGTTCGCGAAGAAGTCGTTCGCGTCCGCATTGCGGTTGCGAAGGAATTCGAACAGGGTTACATGCAAATCGTTGGAGCCGGACCGGATGGTGGTGTTGATGATGGCGGAACTGCGGCCGAACTCGGCCCCGAACGTGGAGCGCTGCACTCGAAACTCGTCGATCGCTTCGGCCGAGGGCCGTATGCCGGCGCTGCCGAAGCGGGAGTTTCGCGTTTCGATGCCGTTTACCAGGAAGCTGTTGTTGGTTTCACGGCCGCCGGCCAGCGAAAGGGTCGAATCACTGCGGCCGGTCCAACTGGTGGCCGGCGAAACGCCGATGCCGATGGGGGCGGCGCCCGCCGATATTTGCGCTAACTGAATAAAGTTGCGGCCATTCAAGGGCAATTCCACGATGGACTGGCTCTTAATTACCTGGCCCAGCGAGGCGCTTTCGGAGTTCAGCAGGGTTTCGGCCGCCGCCGAAACCTCCACCGTCTCGGCGACGGTTCCCACCGTCAGCTTGGCATCCACGCGGGCACGCTCCCCGATGGCGATGACGATGTCGGTGACGGTCGCCTTCTGAAAGCCCGGGGCGGTCACGTCGAGCTTGTACGGGCCGGGCTTTAGCTGGCTGAAGAGGGCATTGCCGAGCGTGTCGCTCTGCCCTTCAAACTTGACATTGGTTTCGACCGCAGTAAGTTCCAGTTTCGCGGCGCTAACGACCGCGCCACTGGGATCGGTCACGTTGACAACAAGGTCGCCCGTGATGGACTGGGCATGCAACGTGGCACAGATGGCGAAGGCCGCCGCGAGCAGGATCCAGCAGGATTTCCTCATTTTGCTCTCCTCTACTGAAGGCTCATGGAACCGCCCACCCTTTGGAGCGATTCGCTTGGAGCAAAGATATCCCAGACCAAAACAGAAAACAAGAGGTTAAACGGATGAAATCCGTGTCCAGGCTAACGAAACCGAATTTGCCTGCGAACCTCAGCAGGTCCTCCCCGCCGCGCTTGCCGAAAGCTAACGTTGCATCTCGCCTCCGCCTCCGCCGCGCTATCATATTGGATGTGGATTTCGGAGGCGCAGCATTCGCCGCCATCCGGAAATCACGAGGGGTGAAATCTGCCATGCGACAATCGCACCACCGAGCTTCCCGCTGGCTCGTGCAATCCTTTCTTTTACTCAGTTTTCTTCTGGCCGCCGCGCTGCTGCTGCGAAGCGTAGAGGCCGCCGGCGCGCGCCGAATTCCCGCCAAGGAGAACGAGCGCCGCGTCGTGCTGGGCGAAGCGGACCCCGGTTCCCTTTACGCTGTGACCGTTTCCGTGAAGGACCCCGCGCAGTGGCCGGGCCGGCAGTCCGTCCACGCCGCCATCGCCGATGCGCGTGGGGCGGTGGCTGAGAAGTGGCTCCACGCCGCCGATCTGGACTTTTATCTCACCTTGCATCCCCGCGCGCGCGGCCAGGCGAGCGTGACCCTGAGCGCGGCCAAGGGCGAGGCGATTCCGGAGATGACCTTCGCCTTCCATCGCATTCCTGCGGGGCGCGAGGAGCCCGCCGTCATCGCCGCCGCGCCCAACGACACCTGGCAGACGGCGCAGCCCGTCGAGTTCGGCCAGACCATCTTCGGCGGCGCCGACGAGCGTCCCTACGCCCCGGCCCCCAACGAGGACCGCTACGCGGCGATGCTGAA
>DASQHK010000057.1:0-3161 GCA_035632135.1 Bryobacterales bacterium | reverse complement strand
CGCCGCTGTGGTAGAGCTGGGCGTAACGGGCGGACTCGGCGTCGGCGTTTTTGGCGTCGGCGGTGTCCTTGGCCAGGTTGGCGATGGCCTGCTTCAGACTGGCCTTGGCCTGCTGGAGGGTGGCTTCGGCCTGCTTCAGCGCGGCCTGGAACGGCCGCGGGTCAATGGTGAACAGAAGCTGGCCCTTCTTGACGTACTGCCCTTCTTCAAAGTGGACCTCGAACAGCTCACCCGAAATCTGGGCCTTGATGGAGACGGTGGAGTAGGGCTGGACGTTGCCGATGGCGCGAATCTGGATGGGGATGGCCCTCTGGGTGACCGTGGCGGTGGTCACCGGCACAGTCTGCTTGGTGGCGGCACGGCCGGACTGCGGGTCTTTGCCGCAGGAGGCGAGCAGGCCCAGCAAAGCCGGCGCCGACAAGAGCAGAAGCAGACGCATATGCAATAGTTTAGCGGATTCCCCGGAAGGCCCGTGCGCCCCTCCAGCAAAGGCGTCCGGCGGAGCCGAAGTGTTACCGGGGCCAGTTCAGGTGGCGCCGCAGAAACTCAAACGTGCCGACGCCGTGGATGGTGTGCGGGCCGCTGAAGAACTCGATGCGCGTGCGGCCGGCCAAGCCCAGCACATCGTAGAAGCGGCGGACCTTGGCGTACTCGTAGGCCACCCACTCATCCGGGGCGACGCCGTCGTCGTGGCCGCGCTCGACCATGAATGGCCGCGGCGCCATTAGCTCCGCCAGCTCGGCGTAGCTGGCCAAATTGGCCAGGTTGAACTCGATCATGTCGTACTCCTCGGTGATCATGTAGCTGTAGTGGGACTCGACGCTGGTGTTCTTCCACACCCACTCGTTGTAGTCGGCGGAGCAAATGGAAAGAGCGTAGCGATCGAGCAGCGGCGGGACGCGCACGGCCGTTTTGCCGCCGTAGGAGAGGCCGTAGAAGCCGATGCGGGCAGGGTCGACGAAGGGCAGTGACGCCAGCCACTCGAGGGTCTGCTGGTGCTGGCCGAGGATGAAGGAAAACAGCGAGAGCTTGAGCGGGTGCGCTTTGCGCTGGAGGAGGCGGAAGCGGTCGCGGCCGATGTAAGGGTTTTGTGGGGCGTAGGTGACGAAACCCTCGTCGGCGAGGCGGGCGGCGAAGCGATGGTAATAGTGGCTGTCGCTCGCGGGGTCGGCGACGTCTTGCGGGCGGCCCTCGAGGCCATGCTGGCAGACCACCACGGGGCGGCGCTCGCCGGGCCGGATGTCCTTGGGGACGAGGAGGATGCCGTAGGCGAAAACGTCGGGCCAGACATCGAGCATGACTTCGTAGCCGCGGAACTTGGGCGTCTCGTAGATCAAGCGCGTGCGGGGATGGGCGCCCTCGCTGGGGGGCGGGAGGCGTCCGATCATCTCGTTCCAGATCGTGTCGCGGTAGATCTTAGTAGTTTCTATCCAGCGCTGGGGAGAGGACGGGTCGGCCTTGGCCCAGAACTCGGCGCGGCGGGCGGGCGCGGCACGGACCAGGGACTGGGTATGAGCAATAAGCTCGTCGAATTGATGATGGAGGCGCGGCGCGGGATCGTAGGGGCCTCGGGAATCGGTGAGCGGCGCGCCGGGCGGTTGCAGGGGCTTCGCGGAACCGAGGGCGCGCAGGAAGGCGCGTAAGGCGGCGTCGGAGCCGGCGGCGCTCTCGACGAGCTGGAGATGATCGGCGGCGTGGAGGCGGGCGAAGAAAGGCCGGGCGCGCGCGACTTCGCTGCGGACGGCTTCAAGCGGCGGCGTGGTGAGGCGGCCGTTGGGGCAGGCGCCGCGGCGGTCCTTGGTGGCGGGCGGCGGGCCGGCGACCTCGGGACTGCGGGCGGCTTCGACCACCAGCGCGCGCGGGGCGACGAGCGCAGCGATCTCGGCGTCGCCGAACTCGCGGACCAGTCCCCAGACGTCGCGGTAGATTGGCTCCTGCCACAGGTTTTCGCGGGGCTGGAAGTAGCCGCTGACAAGCGTGGCGTCAATGCGCGGATCGAGAGCCGCGGCGTAGAGGGCGAGCAGGCCGCCTTCGCCGTAGCCGGCGACGCCGATGCGGGCGCGGGGATGGGCAGCTTCGAACCAGTCTACGGCGGCGAGGACCTTTTCGACTTCGTAGCCGATGATGTGGCGGCCGGCCTCGAAAGCCATGCGATAGAGGAACTCGCGGTGGGGCTGGTTGGTCATGCGGATGCCGGGGATGCCGGACCAGGTATCAGAACGATCTATGAGCACCGGCACGAGCACCTGGCAGCCATTTTCGGCGAGGCGGCGGGCGAACTGGGAGGCAGGATCGACGCCGGGGGCGAGGCCGGCGAGCATCTCGGGCGACTGGTCGGCGTCGGGGAGAGCGACGATGCGGGCGACGGGAGGCTGGACGGGATCGAGCAGGAGGCCTTCGGCCCAGACGTCGTCGAACACCGGCCAGCGGACGGCGAAGACCTTATAGCCGGGCCCCGAGGCGACCTGGGCGGGCGTGTCGGTCGTTGCGTCGAGCGCAAGTGAGACGGGCGAGACACGAGGGTCGACGGCGCCGATGATCTTGCGGAGATGGTCGCGGTTGGGCGAGAGGCCGGCACGCTTGGCCGGGGCGGCGGCGGTTTCGCGGTCGAGGTAGGTGTGGATACCCTCGACCATCGCGGCTGCGAGATCGCCTTGGGCGGTGAGCGGAGCGGTACCCGGGAGTGTGGTCTGGGCCGGGGCGGGCAGCGCGAGGGCTGCGGCGAGAAACACTATTTTTGCGAAACGAACCCAAGCCAAGCGCCATGGAATCAGAGAGTTGGTCAAATTTGGGAGGTCTACAGAAGGCGCTACGACGCGTTGTTTTGCGGCTGGAAGCGCGTCGGCGGAAGCTGGCCTCACTGGCGGCGCTGGGGCCTCCGGCATGTGGGAAAGCGAGGATGGCGATGGGCAGGCCACTACCTCCATGATAGGGGCTGCCATGTCGGAGACCGGGGCTGGCGGACCGGAAGTGGTTGAAAACACGGGGCAGATTGTGCGGGTGGCGCCGTGACCGGCTAACGGCCGGTGGACGCGCCGTGGCCGGCGGGGCCGAGGTTTTCGTACCACTTAATGTTGTGGGTGGCGCCGCCAATCATGACGATGTCGGGGCGGCCGTCGCCATTGATGTCGGCGACCTGGCAGCCGGAGGCGGACATGCCG
>DASQHK010000056.1:0-1934 GCA_035632135.1 Bryobacterales bacterium | reverse complement strand
ATCGCCTCGATGCCGGCGCCGGGGTTGGGGATGCCGGTGTCGTGGACCGGCGACCAGGTGACGCCGTCGTCGCGCGATGAACTGATGTGGACGCGCTTGGGCGGCGGCCCGTTGTCGCGCATGTAGGCGACCAGCGTGCCGTCGCGGCGGCGGACGATGGTGGGCTGGATGTTGCCTTCCCCAACCAGCGGCTCGCTCGAGGACCACGTCCGGCCGAAGTCGTCGGTGATGGCGATGATCGAGAACGAGTAGCCGTCGGAGTAGAGCGGGACGAGGATGCGCCCGGAAGGAAGCTGGAGCGGGTGGACGCGAGTCATCCAGCCGAGGCGGGCGAAGTATTTGTCGTTGGCCCGGTCGAGGAGGCGGCGCCAGGAGTCGAGACGGGCCGTCGGCTGGAGCTGCGCGCCGGCGAGCCAGGAATCAACTGTAGCTTTTACTGTGGCAGAGAAGTTATTGGGAATAAACAAAATGTTGTCCTCAATATCCCAGGCCGGCGGACCGTCCGGCTGCTCGTAGCGCGACGAGATACGGTATTTCATGAGCGCTGTTTCCCAACGGTTGGCCAGGATGACGGGCCATAACAGCCAGAGGCGGTGGCGGGAGTCGAGGAACAGGGCGGGATTGGTATCGGGGAAGCCGGGCGTGTCGGCCAGGGTGAAGCGCGGCGTCCAGGTGTGCTGGCCACGGTGGAGGCGCGCGGCTTCAATTTTCACGTCGTCGGCTTCCTTCTCGCCCGAGCCGTGATACCAGCAGGCGAACAAGTCGCCGTTGGGCAGCTCGACTACCGAAGACGCGTGATCGTGCCAGTGCTCGAGGGGAAAGATCAGTTCCGACTCGTAGATGGGTCGGCCGGCAGTCTGGGCGAAGCAGCCGAGGGAGACGGCGAGAAGCAGGAGAGCGGAGCGCATGACGGCTGGCAGTGTACTACAATGGCAGCCGCGCGTGGAGGCGTGATAGCGCGGAAAAGCAAGCCGGGCGGCAGGGCAAACTGGCGAGGTGCAGGCGAGTCGAGCCAAGCGCGCACCGGCAACGGTAAGATGGGAGAGCAACGTTTATTTCATAGCACCAGGAGGAAATTGTGACACGGAAGGCTTCTGCCATCTGGAAGGGCGATCTGAAGAGTGGAAAAGGGACCATCTCAACCGACAGCAAGGTTTTATCGAACACGCAGTATTCCTTTAGCGCGCGGTTTGAGCAGGGAGCCGGGACCAACCCGGAGGAGTTGGTCGCGGCGGCGCACGCCGGCTGCTTCGCCATGGCGACTTCGGCGCAGCTCGGCGAGGCCGGCATCACGGCTCAGAGCATCGAGGCGACGGCGGCGGTGACGCTGGAAAAGCTGGAGTCGGGTTTCACGGTTACCTCCAGCCACCTCACGGCGACGGTGCGCGCGCCGGGCTCCGACCGGGCGAAGGTCGAAACAGCGGTGAACAACGCCAAGGCGGGCTGCCCGATCTCGAAGCTGCTGAACGCCAAGATCACGCTGGACCTGAAGATCGAGACCTGAGAGCGAAACCTGAGAAGGGCGTGGCCAGGCCGCGCTCTTGCCAACGGCCGGTGACCGTCACGGGGAGCGGCGTAATTCCGATCCGGGGGAAGAAGGGGTGATGATCGGCCGTACGATTTCCCATTACCGCATCGAAGAGGAGCTGGGGCGGGGCGGCATGGGAGTGGTGTACCGCGCGCGGGACGAGCGGCTGCGGCGCGATGTAGCGCTGAAGGTGCTGCCCGATGAAATGGCAAGCCGCTCCCAGCAGCGGGCGCGCATTCTGGCGGAAGCGCGGGCGGCCTGCGCCCTGAACCATCCGGTCATTACTACGATCTACGAGGTGGGCGAGGAAGGGGAGCAGCTCTTCCTGGTGATGGAGCTGGTTGCTGGCAAGACGCTGCGAGTGCACATGGCGGAGCGGATGGAGCCGCGAAGGCTGGTGGAGATC
>DASQHK010000055.1:0-2130 GCA_035632135.1 Bryobacterales bacterium | reverse complement strand
TGACGCGGACGATCAACCGCCGCGCCGATCGATCAGCGCTTCAGCCCGGCGGCCCAGTTGACCACCACCGTAATGGGGGAGGCCGCCGTATCTTCGAGCGGCAGGTTGAGGAGAAAGCGCTGGCCATCGGCGGTGACGGCATAATGATTGCGGGTGACGCTGGTAAAACGAATGTGCGTGTCGAACAGGGCCCTGGGCGCGCCCAGTTGCAATTTCGCTCCTGGCTTCACCTCCACGGCCATAAGCTTGTGGTCGGCGGCGAGATAGAAGAGTTCCTTCCCATCGCGGCGCCACTGCGGCTCCGAGCCGCCGTCGGTGGAGACCCGCAGCTTGCCGCCGGGGCCGGAGGAAACCGCCGAGCCGGAAAAATTCTGGGCATACACCTCGAGCGCAGAGGACTCATCGGAGGCATACGCGATGCGGCGCCCGTCGGGTGAGAATTGACCCTGGTATTCTCCGAACGCCTCGTGGAGAACCGCAAACGGCTTCCGATTCCCAAACAAGGGAAGCGCCCACAGGTCGCGCCTGGTCTCGCCGCTGGTGGTGTCGTAAAGGACGAACCTCCCGTCCGACGACCAGTCGAGAGCCCCTACCAGGCGCAAACGGGTCTTCAGAAGCAGCTCCTCTTTTCCGGCGCCGCTGGCGTCCTTTTGAAAAAGGCTGCGGGGGCCGTCTCGCTCCGAAGCGAAGATGATGCGGGCGCCGTCGGGCGACCAGATCGGGGTGATATCGGCGACGGGACGGTAGGTCAGCCGGACAACCGTGCCGCGCGACAGCTCCTGCACCCAGATATCGGCGACGCCGTTGGAGGGATCAATGCGCTCGACCGCCACCTGGCGGCCGTCCGGGGAAAGGCGAGGGTTGCGGTAGCGCCCCGGCGAGCCCACCGTTCCCAGTTGCTTGCCGGCGCGATCGAACCACACAAGCTGACTGTCTACGCCGCCGCCGCTGCGATAGGCCAGCACGTCATTGTTCGAAACGCTAAAGAAGGCAAAGCCGGCCAGCACCGTCTGATCCACGCGCTCGGCGACCGGCCAAGGCTCGCCGGAAAGTTGCAGGGCGGCAGCGTCGAAGGGCTGCGCCATCAAAGTGCCGCCGCGCAGGAACAGCAGCAGGCCTTTGGTTCCACGCTGCGGCGGCGCATAGGCCGCCGCCACGTCGGTCGGGACCAGCCGCTTTCTGGCCGCGGGAGAATCGAGCGCGCTGACATAAATTGCTTCATCCTCGCGATCCTTGGTGCGGGAGAGATAGAGGAAATGGCGGCCGTCCGGGAGGAACTGCGGCCACAGGTGGGCGTTCTCATGTGGATCGAGCGCGGTGAGTGGCGCCGGCGCGCCGCCCTCCGCCGGTGCCCGCGACAGCCCGCCGCCGCTTCCGGTGGAGAAAATGATCACCCCGCTGCGATTCCACGCGCCGCTGGCAACTGCCGGAGCGCTGCAAATGGTTTCCGGATGCCCGAACGGCGCCTCGGCTTCGATCTTCTTGAGCTTCCCCTGGGACCAAAACGCGATGGAGCGGCCATCGGGAGACCAGAATGGGTTGACGCCGCCATCGGTTTCGGGCAGCGGCTGCGGGGTCACGGAGTCGAGCGCGCGCAGCCACAACAGAATGCGGCCATCCGGACCGTTGGCGCGAAACACCAGGCGGCGTCCGTCGGGAGAGATGGCGGCGCCTTGCAGCAGCATCGCATTCTCGGGTGGCGGGATGGAAAAACGGATGGGGGCAATCTCGGCCGGCGAGCGACGCCACCAGGCGAACGCCAGCGCCAGGCTCGCCACCGCGAAGATCACGGCGAGCATCCAGCCCAGGGCAAACGCGCTCGGGACCCAGGGCAGAGGCGCTCGGGCGCGGCCGCCCTCGCCCAAAGAGATGGCCTCCAGCTCCAGCATGACGTCGCGCGCGGACTGCCACCGCCGTGCGGGATCCTTGGCGAGGCACCGGCTGACCAGGCGCCGCAGCGCCGGCATGGGTCCGAGCCCGGCGCCGGCCTGGCCCGGCCGCGCAGGCGCCATGGGCGCAGGATCTTTGTGCAGGATGGCGCCAATCACGCTGGCCTGCGTGTCGCCCTTGAAGGCCTTGCGGCCCGTCGCCATTTCATAGAGCACTGCGCCGAGCGAGAAGATGTCGCTG
>DASQHK010000054.1:0-2010 GCA_035632135.1 Bryobacterales bacterium | reverse complement strand
AGCCAGCCGCGCGTCCATCTCACGCTCTGACTAAAATGGCCTCATGGAGGCTCAGCGCACATGAGGGCCCAAACCGAACCGCACCTCTTCATTGTGCTTGGCGCCACCGGCGACCTGATGCACCGCAAGCTCTTGCCGGCGATCTATCACTTGTTCACCGCGGGCCTGCTCCACGAGCGTTCCTTCATTCTGGGCGCCGCTCTCGACCGCGACGTCAACGACGGGTCATTCCGCGCCCGCGCGCGCCAGTCCCTCCAGGATCCCGCCGCAGCCGCGTTCTGTGATCAGCGCCTGTATTATCAGTCGATAGGAAGCGCCGCGCCGGCGGATTTTCAGGCCCTCGCCGCCCGCATCGCCGCGCTCGAGCAACAGCACGGCCTCCCCGGCAACCGGGTGTTCTATCTGGCCCTGCCGCCGCGGACTTTCCCCTCCGTCATTACCGAACTCGGCGTGGCCGGCCTCAGCCAGAGCCCCGGCTGGACGCGCCTGGTCATCGAGAAGCCGTTTGGCCGCGATCTCGCTTCTGCAGAGGACCTCAACCGCCTGGTGCATCAACATTTCGGCGAATCGCAGGTCTACCGTATCGACCACTACCTGGGCAAAGAGACCGTGCAGAACCTGCTGGTCTTCCGCTTTGCCAACGCCTTGTTCGAGACCGTATGGAACCGCGACCGCGTGGAGAGCGTCGAGATCACCGTTGCCGAGACGCTGGGCGTGGAGCACCGCGCCGCCTATTATGAGGGCGCCGGCGCCCTGCGCGACATGATCCAGAACCACCTCACGCAACTGCTCACCACCACCGCCATGGAGTTACCCGCCGCGTTCGACGCTGAGGCGATCCGCTACGAAAAGGCCAAGGTGCTGCGGGCGATCGCCCCCATCCGCCCCGAAGACATGGTCTTCGGCCAATATACTCGCGGCTCGATCGAGGGCCAGCCTGTGCCGGGCTACCGCGAAGAGCCCGGCGTCGCCCCCGATTCCCAGATCGAAACCTTCGTCGGCCTCAAGCTCGAAATTTCCAACTGGCGCTGGCAGGGCGTGCCGTTCTATCTGCACACCGGCAAGCGCCTGCCCCGCCGCGTCAGCCAGATCGCCGTCTGCTTCCGCCGCCCGCCCGTTTCTATTTTTCAGCCGTTCGACACCGGAGCCATTCATGCCAACGCCCTCATCATCACCCTCCAGCCCGACGAGGGCTTCGATCTTCAGTTCGAAGTGAAAGCGCCCGGCCAGCCGATCCATCTCGAGACCCACAGCCTCCACTTTCGTTACGCCGAAGCCTTCGCCCCGCTGCCGGAAGCGTACGAAACGCTGCTCCTCGACGTGCTGATCGGCGACCAGACCCTGTTCGTCCGGGCCGATTGGGGGGAGGCTTCCTGGCGTCTTTACACGCCCCTGCTCGAGCAGCGGCCGCCCGTGCGTTTCTATGCGGCCGGGACCTGGGGACCGCCCGAGGCGAGCCAGGTCTCCTGGCCGCCCAGTTGCCTCACTACCTCTGAGCAAGATCCAAAAGGAGAAAAACAATGAGCGCGCCTGCGCCCTCCCCTGACACTCTGGTGAAACTGAGAAACCGCTTCGAGGTCGCCGAGCGCACTATGGCCTTCCAGTTGGAAAAGCCGGCTGGCTGGACGTTCAAGGCCGGCCAAGCCATTGACATGACGCTCCTCAACCCGCCGGAAACCGACGCCGAGGGCAACACGCGCGCGTTTTCGCTCGCCAGCGCCCCGCACGATCCGGACCTGCTGGTCGCGACGCGGCTGCGCGACACCGCGTTCAAGCGCGTGCTCCCAACCCTGCCGCTGGGCACGCAGGTCAAGATCGAAGGCCCCTTCGGCAACCTGACCCTGCACAACAACGTCGCCCGCCCGGCCGTGATCCTGGCCGGTGGCATCGGCATCACGCCGTTCCGAAGCATGGTCGTGCGGGCGGCGCAAGAGAAGCTCGCCCACCGCATTTTTCTCTTCTATTCCAACCGCCGGCCCGAAGACGCAGCGTTTCTGGATGAACTCGCAT
>DASQHK010000053.1:0-4027 GCA_035632135.1 Bryobacterales bacterium | reverse complement strand
GCGGCCCGAGCGCTTGCGCATCTTTGAGCGCAGCGCGAAGCTGCAGCTCGGCCCCTTCGTAAGCTTTCTGGTTGAGCAGCCGCAGCCCTTCGGAAGTCTCGTGATCCCAGCGCGACGGCTGCGCGGCCGCGCGCACAAGCAGTGCGGCCAGGATGACCGCGGCCAAGACAACTTGCCGCATACATCCTCCTTACTTCACACGTTACCTCACATCGCGCCGGCAGCGCGCAGGGAGTTGAACAGGAGCTTGAAGGTGCCGTGCGGCTGAGCGCGGTGCTGCACTCCGAAGCCGAGCAGGATTACGCGGCCGCGGCCGAGCGTCACCTCGGCGGCGGCGATGCGGTCGTAGAGGTGCTCGGGGCCGCCGATCCAGCCGCTCTGCAGAATGTCGCCGGCGGGATATTTCGCGATGGCGTGAACCGTTGCGTCGCCGAGCGGGGCGGTCGAATCGAAGGCAACGTTGTTGTAGAACACGGCCGACGCTTCGTCCGGCATCCCGTAGCCCGCCGGCGTCGTATTATCGACGAAGATTTTCAAGATCGAGCCGGGGCAGGAAAACTGGTCGGGCCGCAGGTCCTTGAGCGCGTTCTTGAGGGGCAGCGGAAATTCCTCGATGGGAAGGAGCGAGGCGCTGCCCAGCGTGACCAGCGTGCCGCCGTTGCGGACGAACTCCTTGAGCGCCGCGACGCCCTCTGTTCCCAGGCCTCCGCGATACGGCGGCAGCGTCCACGCGTTGTTCACGCCCTTGAGCAGCGACGTCTTCGATTCATCGGCGATCAGGATGGCGTCGAAGCGCTCATGCAGCCGGCCGGCTTTGATGTCGGGGTCGCGGACCGGCGTGTAAGGAAACTCGTACTGCTCGAGCAGCCAGCGCGTCCAGCCCTCGTCCATGTCCGGCAGCCACGGCCGGTAAAGAGCGATGCGCGCCGGCCGGAGCTTGTGCACGGGATCGGACGGGGCCGCAGGCAATGCCTTCACGTCGATGCCCAACTGGCGCGTCCACTCTTCGAGCTGCGCGGCGAGGCCGGCCTTCGAGCGCACGAAGAATCCGTGGCTGTTCCAGGCCACGTCGTGGCCGGCCTTCAACAGCCGGTTGACGGCGATGTGGGTGTTGTTGGTAGCGTTCGAAATTTCGAATTCGGCGACGTTGCGGCCCGGCGCCGGCTCGAACTTCCCCGCCGGGACCGGCACCACCTTCAGCAGCTCCAGCTTCGCCTCAAAGCGCTTCGGAATCTCCACTGCCTCCACGCCCATCTGGTAGGGAAGCGTCCAGCCGGTCACGTCGTAGGGCCGCTCGATGGGCCCGCCGGGGTGGACGCGCTGCGGCGGGTATTCCTGCTTTTCGAGCAGGTCCTTGGCGAAGGCGCGGAAGGGTTGCGACATCAGCACGACATAGCTGCCCGCCGGATAGCTCTGGCCGCCGGCCTCGAACGACTCCGCCGCCTGGTGCACCTCCACGCCCAGCTCATCGAGGATCTGCATCAGGCGGGCGGCGACCGGCGGATCGTGCTGCGCGCGCGGCACTACCCAGGCGTACGGCGCTTCCTGGCTGCCGAGCCGCATCTGCTTGCGGTTCATGTGATAGAAGTTCCGCACCAGCAGATCGCGGTTGTTGGCCACCGCCTCGAGCAGGCCGTAGGTGGCGGTGAGTTCGTAGTCCACAATGTCGCGCAGCGACCAGCGGCCGCCCAGCCAGGGACGCGGATAGTTGCCGCGCGGCGTAACGTCGCGGGGCGGCGGCAGCGGCCGGCGCGGATCACGGCCGCTGGGCTGGCCGCGCTGCGTCTCGGAGGCGGGCTCGGCGCCTGGGCCCGCACGCACCCGCTCCTGCTCCACCGGCGAGGCGACGTTGGCGCTCGCCACTTCGGTGAGAAGTCCCACCATGTTGTGCCACCACGCCTGCATCAGGAAGCCGCCCTGCCACCAGCTCGTATACATCGCGTCGGAGATCACGCCGCTAAAGCCGCGAGCGTTGAGCGCGGCGCCCATGGCGTAGCCGAGCATGCCGTTGGTTTCCCAAATCACCGGGTCCACGTTCGGGTTGATGGGGTCCTTGAACGGCGGCACGAAGATGCGCGGGCCGGCGTTGCCCATCTGGTGCTCGTCGAGAAACACCTCCGGAAACCAGTCTTTGTACGTGAGCCGGTTGATCATCCGGCTCTCGGCCTGCGTGTTCATGAAGGAATCGCGGTTGTCGTCGTGGCCTGTGTACTTATGATACAGCTCGGGCAGGAAGCTGTGCTCGTAAGGCGTGCCGAGGATCTTGTTGTACCAGTCGGTGACGATGATCTGGCCGTCGGGGTTAAGGGAAGGCACGAGCAGAAAGATTACGTTGTCGAGCACACGCCGCACGAAGGGCGAGTCCTCGGTGGCGAGACGGTACACCAGATCGAGCGCCATCTGGCTCGATCCGATCTCGGTCGAATGGATGTTGCAGGTGATCAGCAGCACGGCCTTGTCCTGCTCGATCAACGGCTCGGCGTCGGCCGGGCTGAGGTCGCGCGGATAGGCGAGGCGATGCTGGATTTCCTTGTAGCGTGCGAGATCGCCGAGCGTCTCGGGCGCGCTGATGGTGACGACAAGGAATGGGTTGCCGTTGGTCGTCTTGCCCAGCTCTTCGACGCGCAGGCGGGGCGACGCGGCGGCAGCCAGGCGCATGTACTCGACGATGCGCTCCCAGCGGACGAGCTTCTTGTCCGCGCCGATCGGGAACCCGGCGAACTGCTCGGGGGTGGGCAGGGTGGCGGCGGCAGCGACGGCAGCCAGCAAGAACAGAAGTCCGGCGCGGTGCAGCCTCCGCAACATGGGCCTATTATGGCACGGCGCCGGTGTGGGTCGGGCGACTCCGGCGATTGGACAAGGCGCACGCCCGAATTGCCCCAATCCCGGGCGGCCGAGATGCGCGATGACAGACGCCGGCGCCTTCCATGGACACAGTGTCATTTGTGCTCGTGCATGGGCGGCGGGGACCGCTTGCTGACGGGGCTGTGAAAAAAATTGCTGGTCGCGAATGCACGCGAATCAACGCGAATGAAAAGGATGGATTCCATTGGCGTCCATTCGCGTGCATGCGCGGCCGACCTGTTTTCTTCACAAGCCCTGACGCGCGCGGCTCGGTGCTGAACCGCGGTCGTGACCGAGCGGGTGCGCAGGTTTCCGACGAGCGTCGCCCTGCAGAATCCGATGCGGGCCGGCGATCTTGTGATAGACTGAGGCCGTTTTTGCCTATGACATACAAACTGATTTGTGGTTTCGTTCTGCTTTGCGGGCTGGCATTGGCCGTCGAGCGCGGGGAGGAGATCCGGCTGTGGCCGCACGGCGCGCCGGGATCGGAAGGGGAAACGGCGCCGGAGGTTTCGCAGGCGTCGGACAACCCCAAGCTCCCCAAGAGGTTCACGGTGGTGCACTACCCGTCGATCTATGTATTTCTGCCTCCTAAAGAGAAGGCCAACGGCATGGCGGTGGTGATCGCGCCGGGCGGCGGCCATTCGCAGCTCGTGATCGACAAGGAGGGCTGGGACATCGCCGACTGGCTGAACCAGAACGGCATTGCGGGGTTCGTGTTGAAATACCGGCTGGCGCGGGCGCCGGGGTCGCACTACACGGTTGAGGGCGACGCGCTGCCGGATGCCGCGCGCGCCATGCGGACGGTCCGCTACCGGGCCAAGGAGTGGGGCGTCGATCCCTCGCGCATCGGGTTCATGGGCTTCTCGGCGGGCGGCGAAGTGGCGGCGCTGATCGAGACGCGCTTCGATACGGGCAACGACAGCTCGGCCGATCCGATCGCGCGCGTCAGCTCGAGGCCGGATTTCGCGGCCGTCGTTTATCCCGGATTCAAGCCCGGCACGATCACCGTACCCAAGGACGCGCCGCCCACGTTCCTGGTTTGCGCGGATAACGACCGGTCGCACGTGGTGACCACTGTAAATTTGTATCTCGATCTGGAGAAACAGGGCGTGCCTTCCGAGATGCATATTTACGCGAGCGGCGGACATGGCTTCGGCATGAAGGAATCGCACCTGCCGGT
>DASQHK010000052.1:0-3173 GCA_035632135.1 Bryobacterales bacterium | reverse complement strand
TCCGTTCGAGATCTGGCGCGCAAGCTGATGCGATACGTAAAGGCTTACTGCCAAACCGCCAAGCCGTTTCGATGGAAATATTCCGAGGTCACAAGGCGCATCAGGCCATGCTAATCAACTCACTGCGACGGTCCACTAGAGGATTACGACCACCCGAGCCGGGGCAGTCAACTGGTCGCGAGGGTAATTCACCGCAGCCCACCCTCTCACGCCCCATCGAAACCTAGGCTCCGCTCCACCGCGAAGCTATTGCAGCCGCATCGGCGTGCCGCCCGCATCCTTGCTGCGCTGGGCGGCGTCCATGAAGGCAAACTCCTCCAGGGTCTCGTCGTTCGGCACGGGCGCCACGCCGGTCTCGAAAAACTTCACCACATCGGCCAGCAGGTTGGGGTAGAAACTCTGCTTGGTGGGCTGCGCCTGCTTCGACCCTTGCGGCGTGTAGACGACGGCGCCGAAGCTGTAGTAGCCGGGGCCGCGGCCGGCGCGCACGGCGCCGAGACGGCCATCCTTCCAGCGTCCGACCACCAGGTCGGCGTTGGGCGTGGAGGTGCTGGTGACCGACTCGCACCCGGTCCCCATCAGCGCGTAGAGCATTTCGACGGCGTGGATGCCGTACCAGGAAAGCTCGAGCTGATGGTGCGGCTCGATCTCGGAAGGTCCCCAGGTGATGGCGCCAAGAATCGGCGGAGTCTGGATCTCGGTGACCAGCGTGTTGTAGCGCTCGCTCGAGGCCGAGAACCAGGGCGTGCCGGTCTCGCGCCCGAGCCGCGCGATTTCTTTGGCGTCGGCGTAGGTCGACGCCAGCGGCTTGTCGATGAAGACGCGCTTGTGGGCCGCGAACACCGGCCGGACCTGCTCGAGATGCACGCGCCCATCGACGCTTTCGAGCAGCACCGCGTCCACCTTTTGAACGAGCGACGCGATGTCCGGGACGATCTCGACGCCGTACTTGGTTTTGAGCTGCGCGGTGAACTTGTCGAGCCGCGTGTAGCTCGCTTCGACGTCGGGGCTGCCTCCGCGGTAAGCGGCCACAACGCGCGCGCCCGCGATGTGCTTGGGGTTCGAGGCGTTGTTGAGCAGCTCGGTGAAGGCGGTGACGTGCGAGGTGTCGAGACCGATGATGCCGATTTTCAGATCGGCCGCGGCGAGCGTGCCGGCTAGAAGCAGGGCGAGGATGAGTCGTTGCATGATGAGCGCATTGTACACTAGGGCGTTCCCTGCATGGATCTGCACACTCCTATGGCCCACCTGAAAGGCGTGGGGCCGGCGCGCGCGCGAATGCTGGAGGCCAAGGGCCTCCTGACCGTGGAGGACCTGCTCTACTACGTGCCGTTCCGCTACGAGGACCGCACCAACACCAAGCCCATCGCCCAACTGGCGCCGGGCGAGATGGCGACGTTGGTGGCGGAGGTGGCTTCGGCGCATGCCGTGCGGTTCCGGCGCAGCGGGGCGCGGCTGTTCGAGGTGCGCGCGCGCGATGGCTCGGGCGGAACGCTGGTGTGCAAATGGTTCCGGGGCGATTACCTGGCGGACGTTCTGAAGCCCGGCCAGCGAGTGGCGTTTTATGGAAAGATCGAGTTCGACAACTACGCCGGCGAGCTTTCCATCCTGCACCCAGAGTACGAAATTCTCTCGGGCGAGGGCGAAAACGGCGAATCGGCGCTGCATGTGAACCGCATCGTGCCGATCTACGAGGCCGCCGGGAAGGTCACCACGCGCGTGTTTCGCGTGCTGGTTCACCGGGTCCTCGAAGGGCTCGGCCTGGAGGACGACCCGCTGCCCGAGCCGGTGCGGGCGCGGCTGGCGCTGCCGGCGCGCGCGGCGGCCTTGCGGGAAGCGCACTTTCCGCCCCCCGGCGCGGACCTGCGGCTGCTCAACTCGTACCGCACCCCGGCGCAGGTGCGGCTGATCTTCGAGGAGTTTTTTTATCTGGAGTGCGGGCTGGCGCTGAAGCGGCGGAAGGCGCGCTCGGTGGAGGGCATCGCGTTCGCGCTAAACGACGCGGCGCGGGAAAAAATCAAAGCCATTCTGCCCTTCAAGCCCACGGCGGCGCAGAAGCGCGTGCTGAAAGAGATCGCCACCGACATGTCGCAGCCGCAGCCGATGAACCGGCTGTTGCAGGGCGACGTGGGCAGCGGGAAGACCATCGTCGCGCTCGAAGCCGCCATCATCGCGCTCGAAAACGGCTACCAGGTGGCGCTGATGGCGCCGACCGAAATCCTGGCCACGCAGCATTATTTATACTCGAAGCGCATTCTCGAAAAAGCCGGCTATGTGGTGCTGCTGCTGACCGGCGCCTTCAGCGAAAGCGAAAAGGCCAAGCTCAAGCGCCTGATTGCGGCGGGCCTGGCCCACGTGGTGATCGGCACCCACGCGCTCATCGAGGGCGACGTGGAGTTTGCCAGGCTGGGCCTGGTGATCATCGATGAGCAACACCGCTTCGGCGTGATGCAGCGGCTCAAGCTGCTGCAAAAAGGAAAGACCCCGGACGTGCTGGTGATGACGGCGACGCCCATTCCGCGCACGCTCGCGCTGACGGTTTACGGCGACCTGGACGTTTCGGTGATCGATGAGCTGCCCCCGGGGCGGCGGCCGATCGAGACGCGGCACTTCACGGAAGATTCCATCGAAGAGGTGTACAGCTTCGTGCGCCGCGAGATCGAGCAAGGGCGGCAGGCGTACGTGGTGTACCCGGTGATTGAAGAGTCGGAGACGCGCGCCATCAAGGCTGCCGAGAAAATGTTCCATCACCTCTCGCGCACGGTCTTTCCGGACCTTGTCGTGGCCCTGCTGCACGGGCGCCTGGCGGCGGCGGAGAAAGACGGCATCATGGAGGATTTCAAGGCGAGGCGGATCGACATCCTGGTGGCGACGACGGTGATCGAGGTGGGCGTGGACGTGCCGAACGCGACGGTGATGGTGATCGAGCAGGCGGAGAGCTTCGGCCTGGCGCAACTGCATCAGCTTCGCGGGCGCGTGGGGCGCGGCGCCGACCAGAGCTACTGCCTGCTGGTGACGGGCGAGCTGACCGAGGCCGCACGGGAGCGCCTGCGGACGATGCTCGAAACCACCGACGGTTTCCGCATCGCCGAGATGGACTTGCGGCTGCGGGGGCCGGGTGAATTTTTCGGCACGCGCCAGAGCGGGCTGCCGGCGCTGCGCGTGGCGAACCT
>DASQHK010000051.1:0-4029 GCA_035632135.1 Bryobacterales bacterium | reverse complement strand
TCCTCTGCGCGTCTCCGCCGCTTTGGTGGCGGAACCCGGAATCGACCGGCGGAGCGGCCGCACTCCTCGGAGCATGCGCGTTTTTCCCGCTCACCGCATCTATCGGGATGTGGTATGCGCCCGCGTTCGCCATCATGGCCTACGCCGCGGTTAAGAGTGAGCGGCTGCGCGCTTAACGGCTATCGCAGGCCCTCGATCAGAAACAAATCGGAAAGGATGCGGCGATAGGTATAGACGCAGGACTTGCCGTCGGGCGTGATGGCGACCGGGCCGATGAGGTGAATGCCGGCGGGATCGGGAGGAGTAATCTGGCGCACTAACTCCCGGCGGCCGGTGGCAAGATCGAGCCGCTCGATGCGGGCGGGCAGCTCGCCAAGGGTGTAAATGAAAAGGGCGCGGCCATCCGGAGTCCACTGGATGGGAATCGTATCCTCGCCAGCACCGGAGATCGGGCGCGGCTCCCCTCCCTCCACGGGGAACAGCAGCGGGCCGCGCTGGGCGATGGGGGCGGCGAGCCACTTGCCATCCGGGGAGACTTCGGGTTTCCACACGACGCCTTCCGGCGTGATGGAGCGTGGCTGGCCGCCGTCGCGATCGAGAACATAGCAGCGGATGCCGTGGCTTGGCTCGCTGCCAAGCGCAGCGATGCGCCGGCCATCGGGAAACCAGGCCGACCAGCCGTAGCGAAAACCAGCGGCTGAGAACCGCTTTGGTTCGCCCGGCCCCGTGGGCAGGATCATCAGGTCGCCGGATTCCTGTGACGCCAGCACCCACTTCCCGTCGGGCGAGATGGAGGTGCCGATGCCGCTGCCGAGCTGCACCGGAGGCGAGCCGTCCACCGAGCGGAGGAAAGTCTGATAGCCACGCGCCGCGCCCTCGCCGGTTTCGGTGAAGAGAACCATGTGGCCGTCCGAAGAAATCTCGTTGGAGGCCGAGCGGTCGAACCAGGAGAGGTCGCGGCCCTGATCCTGGCCGGCAGGCAGGGCGACGATGCCGCGATGCACGTTTTCATGCGCCGCCAGGATGCGGCCATCGCGGGCGATATCCTGCAAGGTGAGGTCGCCGGCGTCCCGCAAAATCAGCCGCTCGCGGCCGTTCAGGCCGACACCGTAGAGAGCGCGAGTGGCTTGCTCCCTGGACCCGGTGACCCAGATTTCGTGGCCGTCGGAAGACCAGGCCAGACCCCCGATCGTGGACCAATTGGCGGATAGAACGCGCCGGCTCCCGGCCAGGTCGAGCAGGTCCACAGATCCCTTGTCGTCGGTCGCCTGCGGATGATCCAGAAAGGCGATGTGATCCCCTTGCGGCGAAAACCGGATGTTGGTGAGGAGGCCGGAGGTCTGGTAAAGAACCTTGCCGGCGGGAAATTCCAGGCGGCACTCGGCGCCGGCGCGGCGGACGATGGCGAGGCCTGTCTCTTGCGTGCCTCCCGACGGTGACCAGTCGGCTTCGATGACGTTCTCGAGAATCTGGCGCGGCGCGCCGCCGGCGAAAGGACGCCGTGCAAGAGTGCCGCGGGTCTCGAAGGCCTCGAGGAAGCGGCGGTGGAGCGAAAGGGCCAGCTCGCCGGAGGAGGAAACGGAAAGAATGTCGGCGTCGGGGAGGCCGAGCGGGGTCGACTCCGGGCTCTCGGGCCGGGTCATGAAGATCTCCACCGGCTGGCCGCCCCAGGCGCCGCCGTAAAGAATCGTCTTCCCATCCGGCGAGAAGCGCGCCGTCTCGACCCGGCCGTTGCGGAAGGTGAGGCGGTGATAGACGGGAGCGGCGGGCGCCTTGGCCGTACCGCGACCTAGCCAGTACGCCAGTGCCACGGCAAGGAGGCCGGCGAGCGCAACCGCCGCCGGCCAGAGGCGGCGCTGGGCGGCCGCTTTGCCGGCAGGCGCTGCGCCGCTTGGTACGGAGACGCCCGAAAGCGCTTCCAGGGCGAACGCCAGATCGCCGGCCGCTTGGAAGCGCTGCTCGGGAGCTTTTTCCAGGCAATGCCGGATCAGGCGGTCCAGGGCGGGCGCGACTGCTGCGCCGGCGACGATCAGATCGGGCGGATCTTCTTTCAGGATCGCCGTCATGGTTTCCGCGGCGGTCTCGCCGCGAAAAGCCCGGCGTCCCGCGAGCATCTCGTAAAGGATGGCGCCGAAGCTGAAGAGGTCCGCGCGGGGATCGGTGGGCTTGCCGCGCACCTGCTCCGGCGACATGTAGCCGACCGTGCCAAGTACCACGCCGGGCTCGGTGGGCTGGGCCATGGTCGGGGCGTTGGTTGCGGTGGCGGCAAGGTCGACGTGAGTCAGCTTGGCCAAGCCGAAGTCGAGGATCTTCACGCGGCCGTCTTTGGTGAGGAACAAGTTCTCGGGCTTGAGATCGCGGTGGACGATCCCTTTCTCGTGCGCCGCGGCCAGGCCGCGGGCGATGGCTGCGGCGTATTCGATGGCGCGGCGCTGGGGGAGCGGCCCGCCGGACAAGCGCTCGCGCAGCGTTTCGCCTTCCAGCAGCTCGGAGACGATGTAGGGCGCGCCGTCGTGCGTGCCCACGTCGTAGATGGTGAGAATGTTGGGGTGGTTCAAAGCGCCAACGGCCTGCACTTCCTGCTCGAAGCGCCGCAGGCGGTCGGCGTCGGCGGCTAAGGCGGCGGGCAGAATCTTAATGGCCACCTCGCGGCCGATGCGCGGGTCGCGGGCCTTATACACCTCGCCCATGCCGCCGGCGCCAATGGAACCGAGGATTTCGTACGGCCCGAGGCGGGTGCCGGCTGCGAGCGCCATTACTTCAATCCTTCCACGAGATACAGATCGGAGAGGATGCGGGCGTAAGTGTATGTGTAATACTTGCCGTCGGGGGTGATGTTGACGAAAAAGAACGGCACCCAGCCGGCGGGGTCGGCGGGGCGGATCTGCTTCCAGAGCTGCCTGCGGCCGGTGGCCAGAGCGACCTTGTAGATCTCCAGCAAGCCGAGGAGCTTGCGGACGTAAAGGGAATGGCCGTCCGCGCTCACGCGGATCGGCGCTTCCCGAGGGCCGGCGCCGGGGACCGGGCGTGGCTGGCCGCCGGCGACCGGATAGAGCCACGCCTTCTCATTCGCATCGGCAGCGGCGACGAATTCCCCGTCGGGGGAGACGGAAAACGCAGAGAGAGCGCTCGTGCCCTCGGGCGAGATGGGGCGCGGATCGCCGCCGGCTATGTCCTGCGCATACAGGCGCTGGCCATGGCCGCGCTCGGAGGCGACGAACACCACGCGTTTGCTGTCGGGGAACCAGGCTCCGTCCAGGACGTACGACTCGATGGGGCCGCGGGGCAAGGGCCGCGTTTCGCCCGCGCCGGTGGGTAGCAGGACTAACTGCGCGGGCGAGGTGCGGAGAAAGGTCAGCACCCACCTCCCGTCCGGAGACAGCGCAGGCCCGTATCCATCGCCGAGCCGGACGGCCGGAGAGCCGTCTGTCTTCCTGAGATATACGGAGTACTGCGGGCCGCCGCCTTCGCCCTGCTCGGAGAGCAGCACGGTCTTGCCGTCGGCGGAAACATCAGTGGCAAAGGAAAGATCGAGCCAGGAGACATCGCGCTCCTGGGCGTCGCCCGGGAACACTCCCGCCGAGCCGACGCGCCAGGTCTCGCGGCCGAGCAGAACGCGGCCGTCACGGGCGATGTCGTGGAGGTTGAGCCGGCCGGGGACGCGAGCGACCACGCGGGGTGGGGAGGAACCGTCGGGCTTGACGGCGCGCAGAGCGGCGTTGATGCCGAATTCTGCGGCAGTGTACCAGATTTCTCCGCCGGAGGGCGTCCAGGCGAGGCCCTGCGCGCTGTTGTACCGCGGCGTCAGGAGGCGCTCGTGGCCCGCCAGATCGACGACCGCCACAAAGCCGGTGTCATCGGGCGGGAGCGGGTGATCGATAAAGGCGAGGAGGTCTCCTTTCGGAGACAGGCGCAGGTGGCTGATGGCGTGGTCGGTTTCGTAAATGACCTTCCCGATAGGAAACTCAATGCGCCAGCGCGCCCCGAGGACTTGGACGACAGCCAGGCGGCCATCGCTCGACCAGTCGG
>DASQHK010000050.1:0-10779 GCA_035632135.1 Bryobacterales bacterium | reverse complement strand
GGGCTCTTATCGCGGCTACGACATCGTGACGGCGCCGCCGCCCAGCTCGGGCGGGGCAGGCATTCTCCAGATGCTCAACATCCTCGACGGCACCGGATACTGGAAGGCGGGCGCGGGCTCGGCGTCGAGCGTCCACTATATTGCTGAGGCGATGCGGCGCTTCTTCGCTGACCGCGCGGAATACTTCGGCGATCCGGACTTCGTGAAGGTTCCGGTGCGAAAGCTGATTTCGCGCTCTTACGCCGAGGAGCGGCGGCGCAGCATTCTGCCGGAGCGGGCCACGCCCAGCTCCGAGGTCGGCTTCGGCAAGATTGCGGGGCATGAAAGCAGCGAAACCACGCATTATTCGATTGTGGATTCGGAAGGCAACGCGGTGGCCGTTACCTACACGCTGAACGGCGGCTTCGGGTCGGGAGTGACGGCTACTGGCGTGGGGTTTCTGCTCAACAACGAGATGGACGATTTCACCTCGAAGGTTGGCGTTCCGAACGAATTCGGCATTTTGCAGGGCGCGGCGAACGCGATTCAGCCGCGCAAGCGGCCGCTCTCGTCGATGATGCCGACCATGGTTACCCGCGGCGGCAAGCTGTTTCTGGTGCTGGGCTCGCCCGGCGGGCCGACGATCATCTCGACGGTGCTGCTGGTGGTGGCGAACGTGATCGACTTCGGCATGGGCGTGCAGGAGGCGGTTGATTTTCCGCGCTTCCACCACCAGTGGATGCCCGACGAGCTGTATATGGAATCGCGCGGCTTTTCTCCCGACACGATCGCGCTGCTCAAGAAACAGGGCTATCACATTAAGTTTCGCGCGAGCCAGGGCGAGGTGGCGGCCATCGAGGTTGCGGACGGCTGGTTGCTGGGCGCTCCCGATTCGCGGACGGAAGGGACCGCGCGGGGCTATTAGATATGCGGCATGTTGTTTCCACTCACGTTTTTGTCCAGCACCGGCTGACTGTGGCGCTGCTCGACAGGATCGCCAAGGCGGGCATTGGCGAGATCGAAATTTTTTGCGCGCGCCAGCACCTGGATTATCACAACCGGGCGCAGCTCGAAGAGCTGGCGCACTGGCTGCGCGACTCGGATCTGAAGGTGCACTCGCTGCACTCGCCGATGTTCACCGACACCATCTGGGGCCGCAGCGGGCCGCACGCGGTAATCAACATTTGCGAGACGGAGAAAGGGCGGCGCATCGCCGCCACCGACGAGATCAAGCGGGCGGTCGAGATGGCGGAGATGATTCCGTTCCGCTACCTGATCCAGCACATCGGCGTGGGCGAAGAGGAATACGACGAGCGGAAGGTGGAGGCGGCGTTCACCAGCCTGGAGGAGCTGTGCATCTTCGCCGGGCATCGCGGCGTGGATGTCCTGGTCGAGAACATCCCCAACGGTTTCTCCTCGGCCGAGCGGCTGGTGCTGTTCGCCACCACCACGCACCTGCCGATCCATTTCGTGTTCGACACCGGCCACGCCCACCTCATGGGCGGCGTGGAGCCGGCGTTTGAGATGATGCGGAGCCGGATTCGTTCCACGCACGTGCACGACAATGACGGCGAAAACGATTCGCACCTGTTCCCCACGCACGACCGGCCCGGCGGCATCAACTGGAAGGAGACGATGGAGCTGCTGCGCTCGGGCGAGGAGCACTTCCCGCTGCTGCTCGAGCTGCGCGAGGCGCCGGGGATGGATCACCCGCTCGATGAAATCCGGCGCGTGTTCGACCGGCTGGAGAGCCTGTAGATGACGTTCACCATCTCCGAGGCCGGGCGGTTTGAAGGCCAGACGGTGACGCTGCGCGGCTGGCTCTACAACCTGCGCAAGTCGGGGAAGATCCTGTTTCCGATTTTCCGCGACGGGACCGGGCTGATGCAGGGGGTGGTGGTGAAGGCGCACGTGCCGGAGGAAGTTTTCGAGCGGGTGAAGGACTTGACGCAGGAATCCTCGCTCATCGCCACCGGCTCGGTGCGGGCGGAGCCGCGCGCGCCGGGAGGCTACGAGCTGGACGTGAGCGGCGTCGAAGTGTTGCAGAAGGTGCCGGTCGAAGATCCCTACCCGATCACGCCGAAGGAGCACGGCACCGAGTTTCTGATGGACCACCGGCACCTGTGGCTGCGCAGCTCGCGCCAGCACGCCATTCTGCGCGTGCGCCACGAGGTGATCCGGGCGGTGCGCGACTATTTCGATGACCACGGCTTCACGCTGGTGGATACGCCGATTCTGACGCCGGCGGCGTGCGAGGGAACCACGACGCTGTTCGAGGTCCCGTATTTCGAAGACGAGAAGGCGTACCTGACGCAATCCGGCCAGCTTTACAACGAGGCGACGGCGGCGGCGTTCGGGAAAGTGTACTGCTTCGGGCCGACGTTTCGCGCCGAGCGGTCAAAGACGCGGCGGCACCTCACGGAATTCTGGATGGTCGAGCCGGAGATGGCCTTCGCCACCATCGACGACGTGATGGCGCTGGCGGAGGATTTCCTCAGCGCGATTGTGCAGCGCGTGCTCGCCAACCGCCGCGCGGAGCTGCAGACGCTGGAGCGCGATACATCGAAGCTGGAGAAAATCGAGCCGCCCTTTCCCCGCTTGAGCTACGACGAGGCGGTCGAGCGGCTGCAAAAGACGGGCAGCGAGATTCGCTGGGGCGGCGATTTCGGTGGGGCGGACGAAACGCTGCTGAGCGAGGATTTTGACCGGCCGGTGATGGTGCATCGCTACCCGACGCTGGTCAAGGCGTTTTACATGCAGCCCGACCCGCAGCGGCCGGAAGTGGCGCTGGGCGTGGACGTGCTCGCGCCGGAGGGATATGGAGAAGTGATCGGCGGTGGCCAGCGCATACACGACCTGGACCTGTTGCTGCAACGGATCCGCGAGCAGAACCTGCCCCAGGAAGCGTTCAATTGGTACGTGGATCTGCGCAAGTACGGGACCGTGCCGCACGCGGGGTTCGGCATGGGGATCGAGCGGTGCGTGGCGTGGCTGTGCGGCCTGGAGCACGTGCGCGAGACCATCGCTTTCCCGCGAATGTTATACCGGCTGCGGCCGTAGCCTGCCGTGCGCATCTCGAAAATCAAAGTGATCGGCGTGCCGCTGGACCTGGGCCAGGACCGGCGCGGGGTGGACATGGGGCCGTCGGCGATCCGCGTAGCGAACCTCAACGCGCGGCTGCGAGCGCTCGGCTACGAAGTCGAGGACGCCGGCAACGTTCCCGTGGCCATTCCCGAGATGATGCACTACGGGAACCGCCGCGCCAAGTACCTGCCGCAGATTGCTGAAACGTGCCGGCGGGTGGCGCGGCAGGTGGGGAGCGTGCTTCGGGAGGGCTTCGCGCCGCTGGTGCTGGGTGGCGACCACTCGATTGCCATTGGAACCGTGGCCGGAGTGAGCCGGCATTTCCGGAAGCTCGGCAAGCGGGTGGGGCTGATCTGGATCGACGCGCACGCCGACATGAACACGCCCCAGACCAGCCCCAGCGGGAACATCCACGGCATGCCGCTCGCCTGCTGCGTGGGCATGGGGCCGCGCGAGCTGACGCATCTGGGCGGCCCTGCCCCGATGGTGGCCCCGAGGAATGTATCGCTAGTGGGCGTGCGCGACGTGGATGCGCTCGAGAAGCCGCACGTGCGGCGGTCGGGCGTGCGCGCCTTCACCATGCGCCACGTCGACGAGCGCGGCATGCGGGCGGTGATGGAAGAGGCGATTGACATCGCTTCGCAGGGCACGGCGGGGTTCCACGTCAGCCTGGACATGGATTACATCGACCCGGCCGAGGCGCCGGGCGTGGGCACGCCGATCCGCGGCGGCGGAACGTACCGCGAGGCGCACCTGGCGCTCGAGATGATCTCCGACACGGGCCGCATGATCGCGCTGGAGATCGTGGAGATCAACCCTGTCCTCGATCTGGGAAACCGCACCGCGAATCTGGCCGTCGAATTGGCGATGTCGGCGTTCGGGAAGAGAATTTTATGAGGAGCGAGGCAGCGGCGGCGGGAGGCTGCTTTTCGTGGCGGGGCCGGCGCCGGAAGCGTCGTGGAGCGCCGGACGGCGCGGCAGGCGACGCGCAGGGCCTATGAAGAAAAAGATCCGCGTGGCGGTGCTGTTTGGCGGGCGGTCGGGCGAGCACGAGGTTTCGCTGCGGTCGGCGGCGTCGGTGATCGCGGCGATCGATAAGGACAAGTACGACGTAACGCCGATCGCCATCGGCAAATCGGGAAAGTGGCTTTCGGCAAAGGACTCGGTGAGGCTGCTGCCCTCGGGCGCCGCCGCGGAGCCCTCCGGCGCGCGCGCGCTGACCATTCTGCCGCAGCCCGGCTCGGCTGACGCGGTTGACGTGGTTTTCCCCGTGCTGCACGGCACTTTTGGCGAGGATGGCACGGTGCAGGGGCTGCTCGAGCTGGCGGGCGTGGCCTACGTGGGAGCGGGCGTGCTCGGCTCGGCGGTGGCTATGGACAAGGACGTGATGAAGCGGCTGTTTCGCGAGCGCGGCCTGCCCACGCCGGACCATGTCGCGCTGCTGCGCAGCCATCTGGAAGGGAGTCGCGAGCGGCTACTCCGGAGTCTCGGAAAGCGGTTCGGCTACCCGATGTTCGTCAAGCCGGCCAACCTGGGCTCGTCGGTGGGTATTACGAAAGCCCACGACCGGAAGGAACTGCAAGCCGGGCTCGAGCTGGCGGCGCAATTTGACCGCAAGATCATCGTGGAGCGCTTCATCGAGGGCCGCGAGCTGGAGTGCTCCGTCCTCGGCAACGACCGGCCGGAGGCGTCGCTCGCCGGCGAGGTGCTCCCCTCGCGCGAGTTCTACGATTACGAAGCGAAGTACATCGACGAGACCTCGCGGCTCATCATTCCCGCCCGTCTCGCCCGCGCGCAAATGCGGCGCGTGCAGAAGCTGGCGGTGGAGGCGTTCCTGGCCTGCGAATGCTCGGGGATGGCGCGCGTCGATTTTTTCCTGGAAAAGAAAACAGGCCATGTCCTGATCAACGAGCTGAACACGATTCCCGGCTTCACCAGCATCAGCATGTACCCGAAGCTGTGGGAAGCAAGCGGCCTGGCTTACCCCGGCCTGATCGATCGCCTCATTCAACTGGCCCTGGAGCGGCACGCCGAAAAGACCGGGACGCGCTATTCGATATGATGGGAGGGATGGCTTCCCGGCGGCTCCGGTTCCTCGCAACGGCCTTGTCCTTGCTGCTCGCGCTGGGCTCTGTGCCCCTTGCTGATGCTCAGCCGCCCGCAGAAGAGGATCAGGAGCTGGCGCGGCTGATGAAAGAGTTCACCAGCGTCTATCACGCCATCGAGGAAAACTACGCCGACCCGGTCGATCCGCAGCGGGCCTTTTACGGCGGAGCGATTCCGGGCTTGCTTCGCTCGCTCGATCCCTTCTCGGCGTTTCTCGATCCTGACCAATTCCAGTCGCTGAAGGACATGCAGCAGTCGGTGCAGAAAGGCTTCGGGAGCGTGGTGTCGATCGGGCCGGGGCGCGTGATCGTGCTGCAAACCTTGCCGGGAACGCCTTCGGCCCGAGCCGGGCTTTCGGCGGGAGATGAGATCGTCGAGATCAACGGCTATCGTCTGGACCGGCTGGAGCTGGAGCAATTGGTGGAGCTGCTGCGCGAATCGCGCCAGCGGCAGGCGCAACTGCTCGTCCGGCGGCCGGGCGTTGCCACGCTGATGACGTTCACGCTGACGCCGGCCGAGCTGGCCTCGCCCAGCGTTTCCCGCGCGTTTTTTCTCAAGCCCGGCGTGGGCTACGTCAAGGTGGAGAGCTTCGACGAGAACACGGGAGAAGAGCTGCACAAAGCGATCGACAAGCTGGGGGGCGCGAAGCTGCGCGGGCTGGTGCTCGACCTGCGCGACAATCCGGGCGGCGTGCTGCCGGCGGCCATTGAAGTGGCGGCGATGTTTCTAAAGCCGGGGCAGTTGATCCTGACCGTGCGCGGCCGCCCGCGGCCCGAGGGCGAAAAGCAAAGCGCCCCGAAGGAAGAGGTCAAGGTCCCGGAGGATGCCAAGCCGTTCACCTTCCCTTTGGGCGTGCTGATCAACGGCAAGAGCGCTTCGGCTTCAGAGATCGTGGCCGGAGCGCTGCAGGACCATGACCGCGCCACGATTGTCGGCCAGCCGAGCTTCGGCAAGGGCCTGGTGCAGCAGGTCTTCGATCTTTCCGAGAGCACCGGCCTCGCGCTTACCACCGCGCTCTACTTCACTCCCAGCGGCCGCTCCATCCAGCGCCCGCTCGACCAGCTCAAGAACCCGAACGGCGACCCGCAGGCGGCCGCCCTCCACCACACCGACGCCGGCCGGGAGGTGAAGGGAGGCGGCGGCATCACGCCCGACGTGATGGCGGCGCCGGAGCCGCTGACGCCGTTCCGCGCGGCCCTCGAAGCCAGCTCTTCGTTCCTCACTTTCGCCCAGCGCTACACATCGGAGCACCGCAGCATCCCGGCCGACTTTGAGGTCACACCCGCGCTGCTCGATGATTTCCAGCTTTTCCTTTCCGGGCGGCAGATTCGGCCGTCGTTGAGCGAGTGGAGCGCCAACCGCGACTACATCCAGAATCGGCTGCATACGGAAATCTCTAACCTGGCCTTCGGCGTGGACAAGGGCGACGAAGTCGAGGCGCAGCGTGACGCGCAGGTGCAGGCGGCGCTGCACGCCCTGGAGTTGCGCTAGTCGCAGGGACTGTTGGGGAGCGCGCTCGTTGCTCCGCCGGCAATGGGTGTGGTGGTATTCTAGAGGTCCAACGTCACGCTGGGAAGAACGTATACTATTTGACATTTGAGGAGGCTGCTATGGCTGATTACAAGCATCCGGAGGTGCTGGTTTCAACGGACTGGGTTGCACAGAATCTCAAGAACGGATCCGTCCGCATCGTGGAGGTGGACGTCGACACGAAGGCTTATGACGAAGGCCACATTCCTGGCGCGATCGGCTGGGCGTGGAACACGCAGTTGTGCGACACGGTGCGGCGAGACATCATCCCCAAAGCCAACTTTGAGGCCCTGATGGGCAGCTCGGGAATCAGCAACGGAACCACGGTGGTGCTGTACGGCGACAACAACAACTGGTTTGCCGCCTGGGCGTTCTGGCAGTTGAAGATCTACGGGCACGGCGACGTGCGCCTGATGAACGGCGGGCGCAAGAAATGGATCGCGGAAGGCCGCGAGCTGACGAAAGAGTCGCCGGCGGTGACCAGCGTTCGCTACCAGGCCAAGGAGCCGGACTTTTCGATCCGCGCTTATCTGCCGCAAGTGCAGGAAGCGCACGACAAACGGTTGATGGACATGGTGGACGTGCGCGGGCCGCAGGAATTCACCGGCGAGATTCTGGCGCCGCCGGGGCTGCCCGAGACCTGCCAGCGGGGCGGCCACATTCCCGGAGCCAAGAACATTCCCTGGTCGCAGGCGTGCAGTGAGGACGGCACTTTCAAGAGCGCGGACCAGCTTAAAGCGCTCTATGATGGAGCCGGCATTACGGGGCGGCGCCCGACCATCGCTTACTGCCGCATCGGCGAGCGCTCGAGTCATACGTGGTTTGTGCTGAAGTATCTGCTGGGCTACCCGAACGTGATCAACTATGACGGGTCGTGGACGGAGTGGGGTAACCTGGTGGGCGCACCGGTGGAAAGAGGCGCGTCGGCGGCGGCGCATTAAATCGATGAAAGCGGAAGAACACTCAGTCCGGACCGTGGAGGTGGAAGGCTGGCAGGTGCGGCTCACCTCCTACAAGCTGGGCGACGTTTACCACTGCACGGCGGACAACGTAGACCCGGGAGCGTGGATCGCGCGGACGCAGGGGGCCACCCGCGAAGACGCGGAGAACCGCGCCCTCGAGCGCGCCCGCCAGTTGCTCGGCCGCACGCGGCGGCAGACGGTTTAGCTTCCGGCAACGCTCACTACATCGTGATCACGGCCTTGCCCACGCCGTCGCCGTAGGTTTCGACCAGGCGGAAGGCAGCGTCGATCGAGGCGAGGGGCCGCGTGTGGGTGACAATCTCGCCGAGGGGGATCCGCCGCTCCCCCAGCAGCCGGATGGCGGCGTGGGAGTTGTGATTCTGCCGGCGCACGTTGAATAGCGCCAGCTCCTTGCGCCGCATGTCGTGAAATTCCATGGCAACCGTCACGGTGGCAGGAATACCGATCAGCACGACCCGGCCGGCGTGGCGCGCCACGCGCAGGCAGTGGTTGATGGACTGCTGCATCCCCGCCGCTTCAAAGGCCACGTCCACGCCGCGGCCGCGCGTTTCGCTGTGAATGGCCTGATCGGGCTCGACGGCCGAAAAATCGATGGCGCAGTCAGCGCCGATGCGCCGTGCCAGCTCCAGCCGCGCCGGCACGCGGTCGACGGCGTAGAGGCGTCCGGCGCCGCACAGCCGGGCCAGGGCGATGGTGAGCAGGCCGATCGGACCGGCTCCGAACACCACCGCTGATTCTCCGGGCCGGATGGCCGCGAACTTCATCGCGTTCAGCGCCACGGCCAGCGGCTCGTGCAGGGTCGCTTCTTCCGCTGAGAGGCCGGGCGCGAGCGGCATCACGTTGCCAGCCGGCAGATTCACAACTTCCCGAAAGAAGCCCGGCTCGCCCGGATTGCTCAAGAAACGGATCTGCGCGCAAACATTGTGATGGCCGGAGAGGCAGAACTCGCAGCGGTGGCAGTAGATGGCGGGCTCGAGCGCGGCGAGGGCGCCCGGCTCGAAGCCGGTTACGCCGGGGCCGCTCCGCAGCACCTCCCCGGCCGGCTCGTGGCCGAGGATCATCGGGAACAGGCAGGAGGCGTCGCCCATGCCGCCCTCGAGATAATAGTGGCGGTCGGAGCCGCAAATTCCCACCGCGCGCACGCGGACCTGCACCTGGCCGGGGCCGGGCTCCGGCGGCCTGGCGAGGTCCGTCACGCGCAGATCGCGCACTCCAAACAGTTGGGCAGCGAGCACTGTTGCGATCCTCTGGGGCTGCTGATAGTCTCATCATAGCGTAACGAAAACGAGCACAACGCTGGCACGGAGAACCGCCGCACATGGCCACCGCAACGCTGGATGCTTCGACGGGCCGGAGAACGTGGCTCGACCAGCTTCTGAGCGTGGTGGCCGAAGTGCGGGCCGGCGAGGCGGTCACCGCGCTGCTGCTGACCTTCACCGCTTTCCTGCTGCTGGGCTCTTATTACTTCGGCATCAAGCCGGTGCGCGAGGCGCTGATCCTTTCGGTGAAAGGCGGCGCGGAGCTGAAGAGTTACACCGGCGCCGTGCAGGCCGGGCTGTTTCTGTTTCTGGTACCGGCTTACAGCGCCTTCGCCAGCAAGGTGAACCGCCGCCGCCTGATCAACGGCGTGTTCCTGTTCTTCATCTCGCACCTGGTCATTTTCTTTGCGCTGGGCGAAGCCGGCGTTCCGCTGGGCGTTCCTTTCTTCCTGTGGGCGGGCATCTTCAACGTGATGTGCATCGCGCAGTTCTGGTCGTTTGCCAACGACCTCTACACGCCCGAAGAAGGCAAGCGGCTGTTTGCCATCATCGTGTTCGGCACCGCGACGGGGTCGGTGTGCGGCTCGGAAGCGGCGTCGCTGATGGGCAAGCGCATCGACGTCTTCACCATGATGCTGGTTTCGGCGGGCATCCTGCTTCTTTGTGTATTGCTGATGAATTTAGTGCACTCCCGCGAGAAAGGCAGAACGCAAAACGCCGCCCGGCGGCGCGAGGTGGAAGAGCCGCTGGGCAAAGAGGGCGGCTTCCATCTCGTCATTCACCAGCGCTATCTGCTGTTCATCGGGCTGCTTATTTTCACCTTGAACCTGGTGAACACCAACGGCGAATACATGCTGGGGCGGATGTTCGGCGACCTGGCGCGCCGCACGGTTGCCGCCGGCGCCGCGGCCGGCCTCGACGCGAAGCAGCTCCTCGTCGGCTACTACGCGCAGTTCCAGTTCTGGCAGAACGCGGTCGGCACGGTGATTCAGTTCTTTCTGGTCTCGCGGATCATGAAGTACATCGGCGTGCGCGCGGCGCTGTTCATCATGCCGGCGCTCTCGCTATGCGGCTATTCGCTGTTCGCCGCCATTCCGGCGCTGGCGGTCATCCGCCTGGTCAAGATCGAAGAAAACAGCATGGATTACACGCTGAACAACACCGTTCGCCAGGCGCTGTTCTTGCCGACCAGCCGCGAGGCGAAGTACAAGGCCAAGCAGGCGGTGGAGACTTTCTTTTGGCGGGCCGGCGACATGATCTCCGCCCTGCTGGTGTTCTCGCTGGTCCGGCGGCTCGACGTGGGCAGGGTCTCGGCTATCAATGCCGGCCTCGTTTTTGTGTGGCTGCTGCTGGTGTTTGGAATCGCCCGGGAGCACCGCAAGCTGACCGCCGCGCTGCCGCCCGAAGCTGTTTAGCCGCACGCGATCAAGAGCCATGTCCAATAAAGAGCTTGAGAAACGGATTCAGATTGCGCCGGGGACGAAGGTCCGGCTCAAGGACTTCGATCCCGACTACCACGTCCATCCCCATTCCGACGACCCCAAGCTGGAGAAGACCCTCGTCAAGGACCTGGAGCGCATGGCCGAGCTGCAGGAACGTCTCTACGCCGAGCACAAACAGTCGCTGCTGATCGTGCTGCAGGCGATGGATGCCGGCGGCAAAGACGGCACGATCAAGCACGTCATGTCCGGCCTCAACCCGCAATCCTGCCGCGTGGCGAGCTTCAAGAAGCCGGCGGGGGCGGAGACGGAGCACGATTTTCTGTGGCGCATTCATCGCGCGATGCCGGCGCAGGGCGAGATCGTCATTTTCAACCGCTCGCATTACGAAGATGTGCT
>DASQHK010000049.1:0-7527 GCA_035632135.1 Bryobacterales bacterium | reverse complement strand
CTGTCACCGTCTATCTGCCGCTCGGCGACATCAGCTCCGACCAGATGCGCGGTCTCGCCCGCCTTTGCCGCCAGTACACGCGCGACACCGTCCGCACCACCGTCGAGCAGAATATCTTCGTCCGCTGGATCCCCAGCGGCGAGCTGCCCAATTTTTACGATGCCCTGCGCGAACTCGACCTCGCCGAGACCGGCGCGTCGAGCCTAGCCGACGTCACCGCCTGCCCCGGCACCGACTCTTGCAAGCTCGGCATCGCCTCTTCGCGCGGCCTCGCCGCCCTGCTGCACCAGAAGTTCAACAACGGCCTGGGCGACCTCGCCGACCGCCAGGACCTCAAGGTCAAGATCAGCGGGTGCTTCAATTCCTGCGGCCAGCACCACATCGCCGACATCGGCTTCTTCGGCTCGGTGCAGCGCAAGGGCGCCCACGTCGCCCCGGTCTTCCAGGTGCTGCTCGGAGGCGAGACGCGCGGCAACGCTTGCGCTTACGGCCTCGCCGTGACCAAAGTGCCCGCGCAAAACGCTCCGGCCGTGATCAAAAAGCTCACCGATCTTTACGCTACGGAGCACGGCGAATCGGAGCGCTTCTCCGAGTTTGTCCGCCGCCTCGGCAAAGCGCGCATCAAGGAAGAGCTTGCCGAACTCGCCGCGCTGCCCACTTACGAGGAGAGCCCCGAGTATTACAAAGACAACCGCCAGCCCTGGGACTACCACATGGTCACTGAGCAGGGTGAGTGCGCCGGCGCTATGGTCGACCAGTCCGAGTTCATGCTGGAGGACGCCGACCGCCTGATCTTCGAAGCGACGCTCGCCTTCGACGAAGGCCGCTACGACGAGGCCGCCTCCAAAGCCTTCGCCGCCAACCTCAAGTCTGCCGATGCCCTGCTCTTCCAGAAAGGCCTGCTGCTCTCCGACCGCTACAACACCGTCGAGAAGTTCCGCGAGCTGCTCTACGACACCGGCGAGTTCTACGCCACCTTTGCCGAAAACTTCTTCCGCGCGGCGCAGGAAGGCAGCGAGGGTCTGGGCGAAGAGAAGACCCGCCGGCGGCTCGAGGAAACCACGCTGTTCATCGAGATGGCGCAGACCGTTTACAGCCGGATGGCCGGCGCCAAAGTATGACCGACCCGTTCGGCTATGTAGTACAGCCCCAGGAGCCGGTCCCCGTCGAGCGCCCGGAGATCCAGAGAATCGCCGTCAAGATTCTCACCAACGCTCCGCAGAGTCTCAATCTCGATCCCGTTCTTTCCATCTTCGCCCGCTGGCGTAAAGACGAGAGCCACCCCGCGCAGTGGGTCGATCTGGCCGACTACGCTCACATGTCCCGCGGCTTGGGCATCGTGCTGGTCGGCCGCCTCTGCAATTTCGCCTTCGATATGGGCCTGCCCGCGCCCGGCATTCTCTACACGAGCAAGAAGGGACTCGAAGGCGAGACGGAAGACCGCCTGCGTCACGTCTTGCGCGCCTCGCTCGAAATGACCCGCGCGCTGCTGGCCGAGCCGGAGTTTCCCGCCGGCGTGCATCTTGACACCGGCGCGCTTGAGCTGGCCTTCAACGACCGCCTGGAGACCCCCAACATCGCCTCGACCGATCGGCTTTTGCGCCCCGCCGTCCTGGCCGTGCTCGACCAAGTCTTTGGCTCCGGCGGCTATGAAGCTGCCCCGGAGCGCGACCCCGCTCGGCGCTACGGCTTCTCTGTGCGCGCCGTGAATCCCCCGCCCCTGGAGGGCTTGCTGGCCCGCCTCCCAAGTTAGCCCCCCGCCCGCTCCAACTTGTACCAGTACCCTTGTACCTCCGGCCGCGTCTCCAAAATGAGTCTCAGGCGCTATTGTTTGTGTCCTCGCTTCCGCATAAAGTCGAGGCATACCACGGAGATGACGAAAGCGATGTCCGAAAAAGGCGTTTATCGGCTGGCTGGAGCTATGTTGTTGCAAGCCATTCAGGATGCCGGCAGCGGTTCCGTCGGGAGGCGCAGCGGCGCTCTTCGGTGGATGAGCGCCAAGGACGATAGCTGCTTTAGCTTTGCCTTCGTTTGCCGCGTTCTCAATCGCGATCCGGCCGAAGTGCGCCGGTTCTGTGAGCGCAAGGCGGCCGAGCGCCGCCGGCCGGAGATCCCTTTCCACGTTACCATCCGGGAAGGATCGTTTGGCCCCTCGCCGATGCGAATGTGATCTCGGCGCGGGCCGCTCCGCCTGGGCTATGATAAAGCATGTCCGACGAAGTCTTTGACGTCGAGTGCCCCTGCTGCAAGACCGTTTTGAAAGTGGACGCCGAAACGCAAGCCGTCATCGCCCACAAAACCCCCGAAAAGCCGCCGGCCATCGAAAGCCTGAGCGAGGCGGTGCAAAAGCTCAAAGGCGAAGAACAGAGGCGCGACCAGGTCTTTCGCAAGCAATTCGAGGCCGAAAAATCCCACGGCAAAGTGCTGGGGAAAAAATTCGACGAGCTTCTGAAGCAAGCCAAATCCGAGCCCCTCGGCAAACCCGGCCCCCGCGACATCGACCTGGACTAAGAATCAGCCCTGACACAGCTCCTCACCGTCGCGGCTCGGAATCGCAGCATCCCTTCCCGAGCCGCGACTATAAGGAGCGGTTGTAGCGAAAACGGCGTCAGGACTGCCGGCTTCGCGGGTCCGACGCGGTGACTGGCGCTAGGCGCAGCCGCTTGCCGATGCGGTAGGCAGGAGACCCGAGGATGGCGTTCAGATCAGAAGTAAGCTGGGCTACCTGGCGATCCAGGCCTTGGGCCCAGGCAGTACGATCGGCCAGCTCTGCTTCGGTTGCATGCAACTGGTCGACGCAGGTCTTCAGATCGGCTCGCACCTGATTCACCTGCTCTTCCAGGCGCCGGTAGTTGGCGAGCACTTCGACGTTCTCGGCCTGGAGCTTCAGGTTCCATTCGCGCTGCTGGTCTAGCTCCGCCTGTAAGCCTTCGACCACGCCTTTCAGACGTTCGACCTCCGCCTCCACCTGGCGCGTCCACTCGGTCTTGCGGGCGTTTTCCTGCTCCAGTTCGTCGATGATCTGCTGCGCCCGCGCGCGGTCCCGGGCCGTTTCCGCCTCCAGGGCTTGGTGCTCGCGGTGCAGCGTGTCAAGGCTCTCTTTGGTCTGCTCGAGCCACTGGTTTTTTTGCTCCAGTTCGCTGTCGAGCAGAGCGATGTGCTTCTCGCGCTCGCGCAATACATTGCCCGCTTGCGGGATGTAAACAAACGCAGGCGAGCCGTGCAGCGGGCGGGTCGAGCAGACGGCCACGAAGAAGTGCGCCGCGTCAGGGTCGGCGTCAGCCGCCTCAATCGCCGTCTCCACGCCGCTCGGCTCGGAGGGCGAGAAGACTACACCCTCGGCGTGATTCTCGAAGAACACGCGCCGGTGAGGGAAATAAGAGTCGAGCGCAGTGCAGAATTCCCGGTAGTCAAATTCGTGGACGTGAAACGGGTTTGGCGACTCGCGGCTTTCCGAGTAATAGAGCCGGTTGGGGGTGGACAGGATCAGCTCGCCGCCGGGAGCGAGCACGCGGCGGGTTTCGGCCAGCAGCCTCTCCCACTGCTCCAGGTGCTCGATGACCTCGAAGGCCACGATCAGATCAACAGAACCGGAAGCAAACGGCAGATCGCGGCAATCGGCGCGCAGAAACTCCAGCCGCGGCAAAGCGTATTGTTGCCGCGCGGCATCCACGGCTTCCGCGGCGATGTCGAGGCCCACCACGCGGCGGGCGCACGCAGCCAGCCGCGCGGCCCCGTAGCCGGCGCCGCAGCCGGCGTCGAGCACGCGCTTGCCGCGGGCCAAGCGGGCGGCAAAGGCATAGCGCGCCAAGTGCTCGTTGAGCAGATCGACCTCGACCTCGCCCGGAATTACCCGCTCGCCGGTGAAGTGGCTCATCTACAGCTTCCTGCCGATGATGGCGTAGTCCAGGCCGCCGAAGAACCGCTGCTGGAACGCGGCAAGCCCATCGACACCCGCCAGCGCGGCGATTTCCGGGAAAACGTCCGCCGCCGGCGCAAGCTGGCGGACCTCGATCGAGCCGATGCCGTTCTCTTCGAAGAAAAAGTGCAGCAGCGAGGCGGGGACCGGCCGCACGTGCGTGGGGTCGAGATAGAAGTTGGTGGCGAAAATTGCCAGACACTCTGGGTTGGGCGTCTCGATGGCCAGCACGCCGCCCGGTTCGAGCTTTCGCGCGGCGAGAGCGATCAGCTCCGGCAGCCGGAGGGGCGGCAAGTGCTCCGCTACCTGGGCGGAAAAGATGCCGTCGAGGCTGCTGTCGGCCAGGCCGGCGACGTACGAAAATAGGTCGGCCTGCTCCACGTCCAACTGTTTTTGCCGGCACAGCGCAATCGATTCCGCGTCGCAATCGATGCCGCGCGCCGCAACGCCGTTTTCCTGCATCAGCTCCAGAAACTCGCCCCGGCCGCAGCCGAGGTCCAGAACGCGCGAGCGGCCCTGAAAGTAGGGGAGATAGAACTTCTGTCCGGCGCGGACATAGGCGGCGTCGCCGCGGAACCGTTCAGCAAAGCGGGCGTAATCGAACGCCGCGGCGGAGGAAGCCAAGGGGGCCGGCGACGCCGCCGGGGCCGCGCTGAACTCTGCCGGTGTGGGCGCTGCCGCCGGGGCCGTCTGCGTGGCCAGCCAGGCCTGCACGCGCTGCCGGATCAGGCGCAGCTCGGTCTGGATCATACGCTCGTGCTGCTGGTGCAGCCGCGCCAGATCCTCCGAGAGCTGCTTTTGGATTTCCAGCGTCGTGCGATCGAGGGCGTTGAGATAATCGGCGTGCTGCGCGCGCTCGTGCTCGCGGAAGCTCGATTCCATCAAGGTCACGCGATGGTGGAAGGCGCCTTGCAATTCGGCCATGGAGCGCAGCAACTGGATCTCGCTCTTGTTCCACCGCTCTTCCCAGCCGGGACGCCATTCCTGGAAGTGGCGGGCCGTATCCTGCGCGGCTTGGCGCGCTTCTTGCGCCAAGCGGCCGGCCAGCAGCAGATGGCGATTGTGCTCGTCGAGCGCGGCGAGAACACGGTCCATGTATTCGACCGCAGCCCGATTAAATTCGATCTGCTCCCGGACGTGCCAGTAGAGCGCCCGTGCCACCATCTTCTTGACGCCCTGCGCGAGCGAGTTGAACAGGCCGGGCGGGCGGGGGTTGACCGTCCCGATGGCGGCTACCTTGCCGGCGGCGGCGTCACGCGCCTGGCCAAGCGGGGTGAGCGACGGCAAGCAGAAATCGGTAACCCCTTCTACTTGCTTCTCATAGCGGGAGCGCACGCGCTGGCGGATTTCCTCGACCACGGCCGCGATTTGTTCCGAACTCATGACGGACCTCAGAAGGCTGCTAACGTCCCCGGACGGCGCGCTCCAGCCTGGGTCACCCCGATTGTAGCAGAGCGAATTTTTCCCTCAAGTTTTGCCGCAAGCTGCCGATGTAGGGATCAGGAGTCGGTGTCCATGATGCAGACCGTCTCACCGAATCTGGTCAGCGCCTTCATGTTTACGCCGCAGCCCCTGCAAACGGCGCCCGCCGAGAATATTCCGGCGGTCACCGGACAGGCCGCGTCGAGCCCGTTCCGCAACGATACCGGACCTCCGGGCGCGGCCTCCGGGCAAGTGGCGGGGCGCGCCGCGAACTCCAGCTCCAATCCAGCGGGATCTACTCAGGGCGACCAGGTCAGCTTCTCGGCCGGCTTGAATTTGACGGCTGCGCAGCAGGTGGAACTCGCGCAACTGGCCGAAATCGACCGGCACGTCCATGCCCACGAACTGGCGCACCTGGCGGCTGCCGGCTCTTACGCCCGTGGCGGGCCTTCCTATTCTTACGCCACGGGGCCCGATGGGAAGCTCTACGCAGTGGGCGGCGAGGTGAGTATCGACACCTCCCCGGTCCCCAACGACCCGGCAGCGACCGTGGCCAAGATGGCGGTAGTCGAGGCGGCCGCCAACGCGCCTTCCGACCCATCGCCGCAGGACCGCCAGGTGGCCGCCGCCGCCGTGCAGACCGAACTCAGCGCCCGCCTGGAGGTGGCCGCCCAACGCGCCGAGCAAGCCAAGCAGGCCGCTGCCGCGAGCGCTGACCCGCGCATTGCGGCCTACACCAAGCCGCAGCAGGCCGAATCGTCACAGTTCCTGCAACTGGTGGCCTGAGGACCCTCCCGTCTACGACGAGGCCGGCTGCTCTTTCTTGGCGGCGGCGTGGTCGATGAACCACACGACGTCGTGGCCGTGATGCGTGATCACCTGGGCCGGCCAGCGGTGTGGATCGTACGCTTCGGTCAGCACGGCGCGCACGGCGTCAGCCTTGTCTTCGCCGGCAGCTACAAACATCGTCTGGTGCGCGTTGAGCAGCGCTCCGGGCAGCAGCGTGATGCGCCAGGTGTTGAACTTCTCCACGTAAACGGCGGCTGCGATTCCCGAGCGGTCGTCGATCAGCGGCTCGCCAGGAAACAGGCTGGCCGTATGCGCATCCGGACCCAGGCCCAGGTGCACGAGATCGAAGTGGGGCTGGCCGCCATCTTCCAATCCAAAGAACTCCTGGATCTCCTCTACGTAACGCTCGGCGGCGACTTCCGGCCGCAGCTCGCCGTGCACGCGATGGATCTGGGATCTGGGAATGCGCGCCGGGCCGAGCAGCAGCTCCTGCGCCAGGCCGAAATTGCTGTCCGGATGCGTGGGCGGCACCGAGCGCTCATCCACCCAGAAGAAATGCACGCGGTCCCAAACGAAGCGCGCCGCCGCCAGTTGCCGAAACAGGGCCTTGGGTCCCGAGCCGCCGGAAAGGGCCAGTGTGGCGAATGGCTGGCCGCCGAGCGCTTCTTCCAGACGCCGCAGCACAAAATGGGCGGCCGCTTCGGCAACTGCCTCGGCGTCGGCGCATTCATGCCACAGAACGCTCATCGCTGCTCCCCCTGCAGCGAACCGAGACGTTGCGCAATTTCAAGCGCGCGCCCCAGGCTCTGCTCGAAGACGGGATCGGGCCTGTAAATCGACAGCTCCTCGCCGAGCAGAAGCACGTCATTGCTGCGGGCCAGTGAGACGCGGTTCATCACCGGCTCCAGGCCCGCCACCTCCACGCTGACCTCGCCGCAGGCCTCGCCGGTGCGCGCGACGGCGATGCGCGCAGCCGGCTCCTCGCGCGAGATCAGCTCGAAGGAAGCCAGGCGGCCCATCGGCCAGTGCGCCTGCTGCCAGCGGAACAGCAGCCGCGCGTCGCCGCCGGGACGCTCGAACCGGAGGGCCGGCTCGCCGGCCGCGCGCCAGCCGAGCGTGGAGGCCAGCCACCCGGCCAGCAGCAACGCGGTGGGCGGAACGCGGCCTTCCGCGACGCATTCGTAGCAAACGTTGATCTCGGAGAAATGTGGAATCTGGCGCCGGTAGATCTCGTTTTCGAAGATCTGGGCGAGCAGGGCGCGCCAGCGGGTGAGCCGCGTCCAGCTCAGGTCGGTCACCAGCCGCGCGCTCGCTCTCTGCCGAAGCTCCGCCGCAAGGCTCGCCAGCCCGGCGGCGGGATCGGGTGATAAAAACGTATCGAGGATGAGGCGGCCGGC
>DASQHK010000048.1:0-14820 GCA_035632135.1 Bryobacterales bacterium | reverse complement strand
ATCGTCCTTCGCGCGCGCGAAGCCGCCGATTCGAACCGTATCCTGTCCCTGTGACCCGGCGGAATCTCGTGCTTTGGGCACAGAACTTGAGGGGAAGCCAAAGCGGAACCGGCTTCACGTGTTCTCAGCATTTTACCGAGCCGCGACCGTGAGGGAGCGGACCCGCGTCTCCGCAGCCTGCTAGCTCTTGCCGCGCGGCCTGGGGCCGGCCCGGCGAGGAAACACCATGTCGCCTGCCGGCAGCCCCTGCTCGCGGCAGTAAGCCAGGTAGAGGGCGCCGTAGCTCGCCACGACATAGTCCCGGAGCTTATAACCCAGCTCAGCGGCGATGCGGTCGATCCACCGCGGCGGGCCCTCAAGCTCGATAAAGTTGCCGATGGGCGTCTCATCGAGCAGGAGATGGCCCTGGCTGCGCTGTCCGCGCTGGCGAAATTCGGTGCGGTATTTCTCGTATTGAAAGACGGCGCAAAAACCGAGCCGTCGGAGAATGTCTTCCAGCGCGGCGCCATCCCCAAGTTCAACCTCAATCTCTTCGCGGACCTTGTGAAGGCTGTCGCTGGCGGGCCGGCCCTTCCAGGTGAGCCACCAGCGGCGTCCTTTGGAGCGCAGGCGGAGCAACTGCTGGCGGTTTCGAAGGGCGCCGTCCGAAGTGTCGAAAACCAGATTGCGTTCGAGCTGGCGAGGCCCTATTGCGTGGAAACCCAGGCCGCGCAACCGGCGGCGCATCGCGGCCGGGCTTGCGATCCGCAGCTTGATCTCGGTTTCCTGCACGGCGGGGCGAGGGTCAGCTCTCGCGGTCCACGATCAGCTCGGTGACGGAATGGAGCGCGGTCTTGTAGACCGACTCGGGCAGCTCGGCCGTGAGCTGGCGGGCTTTTTCGGCGAACCCCTCGGCCTGGCGCCGCGCCTGCGCGACGCCCTGGTATTTTTCTAGCAGATCGAGCACGGTGTCGAGAGAAACGCTGTGATAAGCGCGCTCGCGCAGCACCGTCTCCACCGCCGCCCGCTCGCCTTCCGTGCAGCCATCGAGGGCCAGGATCAGCGGCAGCGTCACCTTCCCTTCCCGCAGATCGCTGCCCACCGGCTTGCCGAGCTTCTTGGCGCTGGAGGTGAAGTCGAGAATGTCGTCCACAAGCTGGAAGGCCATGCCGAGGTTCCAGCCGTATTCGCCCAGCAGCGCTTCGGTCTTTTCCTTCGCGCCGGCCGCTACCGCGCCGAGCCGCGCGCAGACGCCGAACAGGCAGGCGGTCTTGCGGTTCACCAGGTCGAAGTAATCCTCTGCAGTGAGGCGTATCTTGCCGAGGTGATCGAGCTGCAACAGCTCGCCCTCGACCATCATCTGGGTGAGGTTGGTGAGCAGGTCGAGGACGTGGAAGCTGCGCTCGCGCAGGGAAAGCGTGAAGGCCTGCATGTAGAGCCAGTCGCCTGCCAGTACGCTGATGTGGTTGCCCCAGCGGGAATTGGTGGAGGGGCGGCCGCGGCGGGTGTCGGCGGAGTCGATCACGTCGTCGTGGACCAGCGTGGCCGTATGGATCAGCTCGACGACCGCGCCGAGGCGGATGGCGAGATCGTCCTGCAGGGCGCCTGTTTGCGGGCCGCAGGCGCGGGCCGCGAGCAACAGCAGCGCCGGGCGCAGCCGCTTGCCGCCGCTGGCTTGCAGGTATTGGCCGATGGCGGTGATGGCGTCGACCGAGGAGATCGAGTCGGTCCCGATCTCACGCTCTACGCGGGCGAGATCCTCCCCAATGAGATGGAAAATCTCCTGGCGCGTCAGAAGCTGTTGGATCCTCGACATGGGCATAGGGCGCCCGCTGGAAAGAACTCCAGTTTACCAAGCCGCCGCCGGGAACAGGCGGAGAAAGTTGGCGGCGGTGGCTTCGGCGGCCTCTTCCATTGCGATGCCGCGAACCTGCGCCAGCGCGCGCGCCGTCTCCACCACAAGAGCCGGCTCGTTGCGCTTGCCGCGGTGCGGGACGGGGGCCAGGTAAGGGGCGTCGGTCTCGATCAGAATGCGGTCGAGTGGAAGCTTGGCCGCGGCTTCGCGCAGGACGCCGGCCTTGGGGAAGGTGAGGATGCCGGCTAACGAGATGTGCAGGCCAAGATCGAGCCCCGCCACCGCCTGCTCGTAGTCGCCGGTGAAGCAGTGCAGGATGCCGGGGCCGCGGAAGTGCGCGCGGAGCAGGTCGAGAGTGTCCGACCACGCTTCGCGTGTGTGGATGACGATGGGCTTCGACTGCCGGGCCGCGATTTCGAGTTGGGCCACGAAGACGTCGCGCTGCACGTCGCGCGGCGAGTGGTCGTAGTGATAATCAAGGCCAATCTCTCCAACGGCGAGAACCTTCGGATGAGAACAGAGTTGCTCGATCTTTTCGAGGGCCGCCGCGTCGGACTTGCGCGCTTCGTGCGGGTGGATGCCCACCGTGGCGTAAAGCCAGGGGACCGCTTCGGCAAGCCGAATGCCGGCTTCGAGATCGGGAGGGCCATCGCCTGAGCCAATGCACAGCGCCCGCGAAACGCCGGCTTGCTGGGCCCGCTCGAGCACGGCGCTTCGGTCGGCGTCGAAGCCGTGGTCGTCGAGGTGGCAGTGCGAGTCGATCAGCATCTTGGGGGTGACTGAAAAAAGAAGCTAGCACATTGCGCGATCCCGGTGTAAAATGCAGGCGGGTTTTGGGCTGTTTCCGGATCGCGGGTATTGGAGGATGGCGGTGAAGAGGTGTGTGGGCGCCTTGTGTTTCTTGTTCGCCCTGACGCCGGCGTGGGCACAGGACGGGGGAAGCGGGCCCGAGACATTTTCCGGTTTGAACGACCGGTTTCGCTATTACCTGCATCGCACTTATGCTTGCCCCGAGCGTACGATTTTCTTGCTGGCCGACAGCGGTTTGGGGCAAATGCTGAATGACCCCGCGGAATGGGGGCAGGGGCCGGAAACGTTGGGCTACCGCATTGCTTCGAATCTTGGCCACCGGATCGTCGCCAACTCCATCGAGTTCGGCTTGGGAGCGGCGCTGCGGGAAGATGCACGCTACCGGAGCCCGCACCTGCGGGGTCTTGGCGAACGGGTGCGCTATGCCGCGAAGGCCGCCTTCACCGCCCGGCGTGAAGGGGCCGGCGCCGAGTTCGCTTTCGCCAGGCTGGGAGCCACCGCCGGAGAGGTCCTGATCGGTTCGCTGTGGCAGCCCAGGCCCGTTTCAGCTCCCGACCTGCTCGCCGGCATAGGATTCGGGATGCTGGGCCGGGTGCCGGACAACCTGCTAACGGAGTTCAACCCCGACATGCGAAGAGCCGGCGGCAGAATCCTGCGAAGGCTGCGGAGCAGGCCCGGATCATTTTAGGCGAGCGCCTACCGGCACGTCCTCCAGGAAGCCGGCCAGCACCGGAGCGCCATTCTCAAGCGACGCGGCGACGATCATGCCGTTCGACTCGATCCCACGCAGCTTGCGGGGCTGCAGGTTGGCGACGATGACCACCTTGCGGCCGACCATCTGCTCCGGCGTGTAGGCCAGCGCGATGCCGGCCACGATCGAGCGCGGTGCGGGCTCGCCGATATCAACCATCATGTGCAGCAGCTTGTCGGCGCCCTTGACGCGCTCGGCCGATTTCACCAGCCCGACGCGCATATCCACGCGGGCAAAATCGTCGATCGAGATTTTGCCGTCGGCCGCGGCAGGCACGGCTGCGGCCGCAGGCGGCGCGGGCGTGGCCTTTTTCCCCAGCAGGGCGGCTTGTTCCTTCTGAGCTTCCTCTTCCAGTCCTTGCATCTTCTGAATGGCCTCCGCTTTGTCCAGCCTCGGGAACACGCCTTCGATCTTGCCGATTTTTTGCCCCGCCGGGAGCTGGCCCCAGGCGAGCGCGTTGAGGCGCTGCTGTGCGGGCGATCCCGCTTGCCCGAGCTGCTGCCAGATCCTTTCGGCGGAAGCCGGCAGCACCGGGTATAACAAGGCCGCGGCGATACGGAGCGCTTCGGCGGCCGTGTATAGCACGCGGCCAAGCTGCGCTTTCGGTTCGGCGTCGCCGCGCTCGGCGAGCGCCCACGGCTTGTTCTCGACGATGTACTTATCGACCGCCGCCTGCAGCGCCCAAACCGCTTCGAGCGCCCGGGAAAACTCAAAGTTCTCGAAGCAGGCCGCCGCTTGCGAAATCGTCTCGCGGCCCTGGCGGGCGATGTCGCCCTCGGCGCTGCCGCCGGGGTCGGGGATCGCACCGCCACAGTATTTGCTGATCATGGTCAGCGTGCGGCTGGCGAGATTGCCGAGGCCGTTGGCTAAATCTGAGTTATATCTGGTTACCAGGGCGTCGTAGCTGAAGTTGCCGTCCTGGCCGAAAACAATGTCACGCAGCAGGTAGTAGCGCAGGCCCTCGATCCCCACCACGCGGGCGATCGGCGACGGCCGCACGATGTTGCCGCGCGACTTGCTCATCTTCTCTTCCTGGAAGAGCAGCCAGCCGTGCGCGAAGATGCGCTTCGGAAGCGGCAGCCCGGCGGCCATCAGAAACGCCGGCCAGTAGATGGCGTGGAAGCGCACGATCTCCTTGCCCACCAGGTGCAGATCGGCCGGCCAAAGCTTCTCGGCTTGTGCCACCTGCTGCGCGTCGCCGCCGTAGCCGATGCCCGTCATGTAGGCGCTGAGAGCATCGAACCAGACATAGAAGACGTGCTTGGGCTCGCCGGGCACCGGAATGCCCCAGGTGATCGAGGTGCGGCTGATCGAGAGATCGCGCAGGCCGGAGCGGAGGAACGAAAGCACCTCGTTGCGGCGAGACTCGGGCTGGATGAACTCGGGGTGCTCTTCGTGCAGCTTCAGCAGCTTGCCCTCGAAGGCCGAGAGCTTGAAGAAGAAGTTTTCCTCAGTGACGGTTTCGGTGGGGCGGCCGCAGTTGGGGCAAGGGTCGCCGGGGCCGGCGTCGTTCACGTAAAGCTCACAGTTCACGCAATACTGGCCGGTGTACTGGCCCTTGTAGACATAGCCGTTCTGGCGGCAGCGGTCGAAGAGCCACTGCACGGTGCGATGGTGCTGCGGGCTGGTGGTGCGAATGAAGCTGTCGTACGCCAGGTGCAGCTCGTCCCACTGGGCGCGCCAGGCGGCGGCGATGCGATCGGTAAACTCCTGCGGCGTGAGGCCCGAGTCCTTCACCGCGCGCTCCACGTGCTGGCCGTGCTCATCGGTGCCGGTCACCAGGAACACCTCGTCGCCCTTCATCTGCCGGAAGCGCTTGATGGCGTCGGCCACGATCGTCGAATAGGCATGGCCAATATGAGGCGCGGCGTTGACGTAATAAATCGGCGTGGTCAGGAAATATTTCATGGCTCGGGATTCGATTGCAGAAACGCGAAATTCGCTTTCTGGATGATCTCCTTCAGTGGCACGCCCTTCTCGCGCGCCAGGCGCCGGCAGTCTTCGTATTCGGGGGCGAAGTTGCGCAGGCGGCCGCCGTCTCGCGCTACCTTGACGCGCACCGCGCCGAAGCCGGTCTCCACCTCCACCCAACTGCGCTCCAGCACGCGGCGCTCGGCGGGTTGCAGGCGAATGCCGAGCGTGGTGGTCTCGGCGAACAGCAGCGCGCTCAGCCGCTCCCTGTCCTCGGGCTTCACCAGGGCGCTGAGCGTGAAGCCGGGGCGGTCTTTCTTCATATACACCGGCGCGAAGGTCACGTCGAGCGCGCCGGCCTCGAGCAGCCGCTCGCTCACGTAGCCGGCGAGCTGCGGCGACATGTCATCGAGGTTGGCCTCCAGGATCCAGATCTCGGTCGCTTCGGTCGCGCCGCTCGCCTCGCCGACGATGACGCGAAGCAGGTTCGGCTGCTCGGGAAAGTCGCGGTCGCCCGCGCCATAGCCGGTGGCGGCGATGCGCATGGCAGGCAAGGGGCCAAAGCTTTCGGCGAGCGTGACGGCGACGGCCGCGCCGGTGGGGGTGGTCAGCTCGAAGGCCGGTCCGCGCGAGTAGACCGGCTTGCCTTGGACCAGGGCCGCCGTGGCCGGGGCGGGCACCGGCAGCGTGCCGTGATCGCACTCGACGAACCCGGACCCGAGGTTCAGCGGCGAGCAGTGGATGCGATCAATACCTAGTAGCTCGAGCGCGATGGCGGCGCCGGCGATATCGACGATCGAATCGACCGCGCCCACCTCGTGAAAGTGAACTTTCTCCACCGGCACCTGGTGAATGCTCGCTTCGACCTCGGCCAGCCTTCGGAACACGGCCAGGCTGCGCTCGTCAACGCGCTTGGCGAGGCCGGCGCCCTGGATGATCTTTTCGATGTGCGAGAGATGCCGGTGGTGGTGCTCGCGCGGGGCCTCGACGCGGAGCTTGGTCGCAGCAATACCGGAGCGGGAGCACTTCTCGAAGCTGACGCCGACGCCTTCGAGACGCAGCTTGCCGATCTGCCGCTGGATCTCGGCGGGATCGGCGCCCGCGTCGGCCAGCGCGCCCAGCAGCATGTCGCCGCTGATGCCCGAAAAGCAATCGAGATAGCAGATTTTCATGTGGTACACGGCCCGCGCCCTCGCGAGGCTTTGCCCAAAGGCCGTGGCGCTGACCTCCATTATGCAACACCGCGAGTAAGCCCCGCCGCTCCAGGGGTGAAGTGCGTGAAGTGGCGGCTGCACCGGAGGGGCAGGACGGCTGTCGCGCTGCCGGCTCTGCTATGCTCGTTTTTAGGCTCCCGAAAGGCAACCCTGCGTGACTCCGAAACCGATTGACACCCTGTGCATCAACACCATTCGGACGCTCTCGATGGACGCGGTGCAGGCAGCCAATTCCGGCCATCCCGGCACTCCCATGGCGATGGCGCCGGTGGCGTATTGCCTGTGGCAGGAATTTCTGCGCTTCGATCCCGACGATCCGATCTGGCCCGACCGCGACCGCTTCGTGCTCTCGGCCGGCCATGCTTCGATGCTGCTTTATTCGATGCTGCACCTCACCGGCGTGAAGGCGGTGAACCCGCAATACGAGACGCTGGGCCGGCCGACGGTTTCGCTCGACGACATCAAGCGTTTCCGCCAGCTCGAGAGCCGGTGCCCCGGCCACCCGGAATACCGCTGGACCTCCGGCGTCGAGACGACCACCGGGCCGCTCGGGCAAGGCGTGGCGACGAGCGTCGGCATGGCCATCGCCGGCCGCTGGATGGCGCAATACTTCAACCGTCCCGGCTTCGACATGTTCACCTATCAGATATATGCATTGTGCGGGGACGGCTGCATGATGGAGGGCATCTCGGGCGAGGCGGCGTCGCTCGCCGGGCACCTGGGTCTCTCCAACCTCTGCTGGATTTACGACAACAACCACATCACCATTGAGGGCCACACCGCGCTGGCCTTCAGCGACGACGTGGCGACGCGCTTCCTCGGCTACGGCTGGAACGTGACGCGCGTGGGAGACGCCAACGACCTCGAGATGCTGGCGCGCGCGTTTCGCACTTTTCAGAGCACGCGCGACCGGCCCACGCTGATCATCGTCGACAGCCACATCGCTTACGGCGCGCCCAACAAGCAGGACACCAGCGCCGCGCACGGCGAGCCGCTCGGCGAAGACGAGATCCGGCTGGCCAAGCGGAACTACGGCTGGCCCGAGGACGCCAAATTCCTGGTGCCCGATGGCGTGCGCGAGCGCTTCCAGGAGCTGATGGGGGCGCGGGGCCGCGCGCTGCGCGAAGCATGGTTCGCGAAATTCGAAGCGTACATGAAGCAATACCCCGCGCTCGCCGATCATCTTTATAAGATGCAGCACCGCCAGCTTCCCAACGGCTGGGACAAAGATCTGCCGGCGTTTCCGCCCGACGCCAAGGGACTGGCCACGCGCGATTCTTCCGCCAAGGTCCTGAATGCCGTCGCCAAAAATATTCCGTGGCTGCTCGGCGGCGCTGCCGATCTGTTCCCGTCCACCAAGACCCGGCTCACTTTCGATGGGGCCGGCGATTTCGAAGCCGCGAATTATGGCGGCCGCAACTTTCATTTCGGAATCCGCGAGCACGCCATGGGGGCCGCATTGAACGGACTCTCGCTCGCGAAGGTCCGGCCTTACGGCTCGACGTTTCTGATCTTCAGCGATTATGCCAAGCCCGCCATCCGGCTGAGCGCCATCATGGAGCTGCCGGTGACTTACGTTTTCACGCACGACTCGATCGGCGTGGGCGAAGACGGGCCGACGCACCAGCCCATCGAGCAGCTCGCCGCGCTGCGCGCCATCCCCGGGCTGATTACGCTGCGGCCCGCCGACGCCAACGAGGTGGTCGAGGCGTGGAAAGTGATTCTCGAGCTGCGGCACGAGCCGGCCTGCCTCGTGCTGACGCGCCAGGCGCTCCCCACGCTGGACCGCTCGAGATACGCGCCGGCGTCAGGGGTTGCGCGCGGCGCCTACGTGCTGGCCGACGCGCCGGGAGGCCCGCCGGATGTTCTGCTGCTCGCCACCGGCAGCGAGGTGGCGCTCTGCGCTGCCGCCTATGAGCAGCTCGGCAACGAAGGCATCCGCGCCCGCGTCGTAAGCGTTCCGTCATTCGAGCTGTTCGACCGCCAGAGCGCGGAGTATCGCGAGAGCGTAATCCCATCGAAGGTCACGGCGCGGGTGAGCGTGGAGCAGGCGTCCACGTTCGGCTGGTCGCGCTACACCGGCCCCGCCGGCCACAACATCGGCATGCAAACCTTTGGCGCCTCGGCGCCGCTCAAGCAGTTGCAGACCAAGTTCGGCTTCACCCCGGAGAAAGTAGTCGAGGCCGCCAGGCAGCAGTTGGCTCAGGCGAGACAGGAGCGCACTTCATGAATCCGCTAAGAGGTTTGGAGCAGCTCGGGCAATCCGTGTGGCTCGATTACATCCGGCGCAGCCTGATCACCAGCGGCGAGCTGCGGCTGCTGATCGAGCAGGACGGGTTGAGGGGCGTCACCTCGAACCCATCGATCTTCGAGAAAGCGATCGTCGGCTCCACCGATTACACCGGCGCGCTTGGCAAGCTCTACGAGCAAGGGGAGCGTGATCCGAAGCGGCTCTTCGAGCGGCTGGCGATTCCCGACATCCAGGACGCGGCGGAGGCGCTGCGGTCCGTCTACGAGCAGACCAAAGGCCGCGACGGCTACGTGAGCCTGGAGGTGTCGCCGTACCTCGCGCACGAGACGCAGAACACGATCGAGGAAGCGCGGCGGCTGTGGAAAGCGGTCGGCCGGCCCAACGTGATGATCAAAGTGCCGGCGACGCCCGAGGGCGTTCCGGCCATCCGGCAACTGATCAGCGAGGGCATCAACATCAACGTGACGCTGCTGTTCGCGCAGGAGGCTTATGAGCAAGTCGCGGAGGCCTACATCGCGGGCCTGGAGGCGCTGGCCGCCAAGGGCGCCGACGTGAGCAGGGTGGCCAGCGTGGCGAGCTTCTTCGTCAGCCGCATCGATACGGTCACGGACAACGCGGCGGCGGCGAAACTGAAGACCGCTGCCACGGCCTCCGAGCGGGCGATGCTGCGCAGCATTCTCGGCAAAGTGGCTATCGCCAACGCCAAGCTTACCTATCAGAAATATAAAGAACTCTGCCGCGGCCCGCGCTGGCAGGCGCTCGAAACGAAGGGCGCACAGACGCAGCGGCTGCTGTGGGCGAGCACCAGCACCAAGAACCCCGCCTACCGCGACGTGATGTACGTAGAGGAGCTGATCGGACGGGACACGGTGGACACCATCCCGGTGGCCACCCTCGAAGCCTTCCGCGACCACGGCCGCCCGCGCGCCAGTCTGGAAGAAGCACTCGAAGAGGCCGACGACACGATGAAGATCCTCGAGCAGGTCGGCATCTCCATGCAGGAGGTTACCGGTGGCCTGCTCAAGGACGGCGTGCGCCTGTTTGCCGACGCTTTCGACAAGCTGTTGAACGCGCTCGACCGCGAGTGCCGCATCGGCGTGAAGCGTTCGGACCGCCAGACGTACAAGCTGCCCGAGCCGCTCGCCGCGGCCGTGAAGGAAACCATCGAAGACTGGCAGATCAAGGGCAAAGTCCGGCGGCTGCTGGGGCGCGACGCGACGCTGTGGACCGGCTCGGATGAATCCAACTGGCTCGGCTGGCTGGGCGTCACCGAAGACCAGCTTGCCCACAAGCACCACTTGGAGAGCGTCGCCGAGGAGATCAAGAACGCCGGCTTCACCCACGCGCTGCTGCTCGGCATGGGCGGCTCAAGCCTCGCCCCGGAGCTGCTGCGGATGACCTTCGGCCACAACGGCGGCTATCCCGACCTGCACGTGCTCGACTCGACCGACCCGGCGCAGATCAAGGCTTTCGAGGGCAAGGTAAATCTTGCTAAGACATTGTGCATCGTGTCGAGCAAGTCCGGCAGCACGCTCGAGCCGAACATCTACAAGCAGTATTTCTTCGAGCGCGTGAAGCAGGCCGCCGGCCCCCAGGAAGCGGGCAGTCACTTCATCGCCATTACTGACCCTGGCTCGAAGATGCAGCAGGTGGCGGAGAGCGATGGCTTCCGGCACATCTTCTACGGCGTGCCGTCGATCGGCGGGCGCTACTCGGCGCTCTCCGATTTCGGCATGGCGCCGGCGGCCATCATGGGCATCGACGTGGCGAAGTTCCTGGATCGCGCCGACGTGATGGTGCACGCCTGCGGCTCCTGCGTGCCGATCCAGGAAAATCCCGGCGTGCTGCTGGGGGCGATTCTGGGCACGCTCGGCAAGCAGGGGCGTGACAAGGTGACCTTTCTTGTCTCGCCGGCTATTTCGGATTTGGGCGCCTGGCTCGAGCAACTGATCGCCGAGTCCACCGGCAAAGAGGGCAAGGGTCTGATTCCCGTCGATCGCGAGCCGATCGGGCCGCCGGAGGTCTATGGCAGCGACCGCGTGTTCGTTTACGCGCGCCTCGAGTCAGCGCCCGATGCGGCGCAGGATGCCGCGATGGACCGTCTGGAAAAAGCGGGGCAGCCGGTGGTGCGGATCTCCATCGCCGACTTGTACGACCTCGGACAGGAGTTTTTCCGCTGGGAGATGGCGACGGCGGTGGCCGGCTCCATCCTGGGCATCAACGCCTTTAACCAGCCGGACGTCGAAGCGAGCAAAATCGCCACCCGCAAGCTGACCAGCGAATACGAGAAGACCGGGTCGCTGCCGCCGGAGAAGCCGTTTTTCCAGGGTGACGGCGTCAAGCTGTTCACCGATGAGAAAAACCAGGCGGCGCTCGAAGCAGCCGCCGGCGACAAAACGCTAACGGGCTTTTTGCGCGCGCACCTGAACCGGCTGCGGCCGGGCGACTACTTCGCGACGCTCGCCTACATCGAGATGAAGGAGGCGCACGACCAGCACCTGCAGGCGACGCGGCTGGCGGTGCGCGACAAAAAACGCGTCGCCACGTGCCTCGGCTACGGCCCGCGCTTCCTGCACTCGACCGGCCAAGCCTACAAGGGCGGACCCAACACCGGAGTGTTCCTGCAAATCACCTGCGATGATGCAGCCGACCTCGCCGTGCCGGGGCAGAAATATACGTTTGGCGTAGTGAAGGCAGCGCAGGCCCGCGGCGATTTCAACGTGCTCGCCGAGCGCAATCGCCGCGCGCTGCGGGTGCACCTCGGCCCCGACGTTGCCGCCGGACTGGCGAAACTCCACGAGGCCGTCGAGCAAGCTCTGCGATGATCCCGTTCACTGCTCCGGGTTGCGCGGGAACTTGAAGTAAGGCAGCCGCACGCCGCGAACGAAGACCTGGTCGGCGCGGATGGCAGCCGGCGGCTCAAAACCCTGCGCGCCGGCGGCGGTGACGTAGTCATCCTGATCCACGCCGTCTCCTGAAACCCCTAGCCCGCCCACCAACTGCCCGTTGCGATAAAGCGGCGCGCTGCCGGGAAAAAACACCACTCCGTTCTGGTTGGGGTTCGGCGGCTGATGACCTTGTGTGCAGGGGTTCGCCAGGTCGTACAAATACAGATCCCGGAAGGGACCCGGCGCGGAGTCGCTGATGCCGGAGGGAAAAAACGACTGCGAGCCGAAGCCGATGGTGCGGTTGGTGACCGCGGTGCCGGGCGGCACGCCGGGCAGATCACTCGGGTCGGCGCTGGGCCCGGAAAAATAGACCACGTTGCGCGCCTTGGCCACCGAAACATCGGTCGAGAAAATGGTCGCATCGGGCATGCGATAGAGGCCCAACAGCGTGCCGTCCAGATCGGTCACGGCGATGGCAAACTTGGCCCGCGAGCCGAGCGGCAGGCGGATGATGGCGCGCGTGCGGTTGGCGCGATCCACCGAACGCTGGATGATGCCGTCCACCTCCGCGGCGCTCAGCGCGGAGCCGGCGTTGGGGCCGACAAGGTAGCCGTCCGGAGCGGCCGCGCCATCACGCGGAGCGATCTGGTAGACGCCGCCGGGGTCAGAAGCCGCCTGCGCTCCTGCCGGGCGCGTCGTCTGATTCACGTAAGGGAGCCGCACGCCGTCGATGAACACGGCGCCGGGCGGGGGCAGCGGCAGCGGTACGAAGAATGGAGTGCCGAAAGTCGCCGCGACGGTGGCGAATTCCGCAGCGTCGGGATCGATGCCCGCCACGCCCAGGCCGCCCACCTCCGCTCCGCCCTTGAAAACAGGAATGCCCCCGGGAACCGTCGTGATGCCTTTGCCGGGCGCTGTGCCGGAGGCATTCTTCGCCGGCGGCACGCTTTGGCCAGCCAGGAACACCGTGTTGAAACCGCAGCCCCGGTTGGTATTTTCAATACCAAAGAGCGGCGCGGCCGGCTGGTTAGGAATGTCGTTGGGGAAATGCTCGCGGCTGATCGTTCGCACCGTCCGCGACGAAAGCGGTGCCTGGTTGTGGCTGAAGAAGGCGCCGGTACGGGCGAGCGAGAGCGCGGTTTCCACGTCATCGTCGGTGGCGAGCGGCTTCCGGTAAATCGCCAGCGGATGTCCGGGGCGGTCGACCACGGCAATCGCCATGTGCGGATCGTCGATTGCCGTGGCCGCGCGCAAAATGAGGCCATCGACGTCGGCGGCGGAAAGCTGCGAGGGATCGGAGGCGGCGACCGGCACGGTGGCGGCGTTGCTGCGGCCGGCGTCGGAGACGAGCGAAATCTCGAAGAAGGCGCCCCCGGCGTCGCCGGGCAGCGTGAACTGCACGTGGCCGTCGTCGAGGCAAGCGGCATCCACGGTTTCTTCGCCGGCCAGCACGGCCATGTCGCCGGCCATTCCGGAGCCGGCGGCGATCAAGGTTTCGCCCGGCGCGGCGGGCGCGGCGTCGGTCACCGGGTCACCGCTTGAAGCGTGCAGGAGCACGGCGCGCTCCACGCCATCGGCCCACTGCGTTTGCAAGACGGGTTGCGCGAGCGCGGGCACAGCAAGCAGCGCCAGCAACGCGGCTCTCATCATCGGCCTCCCGTGGGCGGACCGGGCGGCTCGTTCGTCACCGTGTACACCTTGCCGTTCCGCAGATAAAGGCGCTGCATCTCCTCCAGGTTGAATGGTCGCGCGCCGCGGCGAGCAAACACGGCAAGCTGGTTGCCGCTCTCGTCTACGGCGCGATCGCGGTCCAGGCCCTTGGAGAGAGCGATGGCCGGGCCGCGCGTCTTGTACGTGGCGATCAGCGCGGGCTGCGGCTCGGGGCTGAAGCCGTAATTTCCGGGAGTCTTGGCGGGCGAGGTGAGCTGCACGATGCGCAAGCCGTTCACGCCGTCGGCGACGTAGGCGAACAGGCTGGCATTCGTCATACCTATTTTCACCGCGTGCGCGTCGTTGAGGCCGCCTTCGGAAAAGAACCGCGGCGCGCCGGGCTTTTCGGGACGCTCCACGTCGACGATCGCCAGGCCCTGCTTGCCCGCCGCAACATAGGCGTAGGTCCGTGCCACATAAACGTCGTTGGCCTGGGCGATGGGCACGGCGGCCTTGATCTCGGGCTTGGCGGGATCGGTGATGTCCGCGATCTTCAGCCCCGCGGCGTCGCAGATGAACGCGTAGCGAAACTGGATAGCCACGGCGCGCGGCGATTGGAGCGGAATAGTCGCAACGACCTTGGGAGTTTTCGGCTGGTCGATGTCCACAATGACCACGCCGCGCTCGCAGGAAACGTAAGCGTAGCGGCCCGCCATCACCACAAAAACCGCGCCGTTGAGAATGCCGCCGGGATTGAAAGTGACTTCGCGCTTCAGAAAATTGTTGCGCGGGTCGCCGTCCAGCAGCGTGGCGGCGTTGATCAGGATGAGGCCTTCTTCGCGGTCGGCCACGTAGAGGTACGCGTAGAGCGGGTGAATGGGCTGCTCTTCGTTGACGGGGTTGTGGCGGCGCGCGGGGTCGACGCCGAGGGTGGTCGGCGAGGCGATCCACGAGGCGTATTTCGTTTTCACGTAGAGCCGCTGGCCGAGCGGCGAGACCGGCGCCGTGGTCATGCGCTCCGAGAAACCTTTGTTATCCACCTGGGCGACGTCATAGACGCGCACGCCGCCGCGGCCATTAGCGGTGTAGAGGTACTCGCCGCGCATCTGCAGGCTGAGGATCTCCGTTGCCTCGTGGTGATAAGCTTCGCTGAGCTGGCGAGTCTTCTCGAAGCGCGCGTAGTTTTCCGGATACGCAAGCTTGTGAAGATAGCTTCCGATCACCGCCTCCGGCTCCTCGCGCTCGGTCGCCACCACGGCTTCGAAGCCCCTGCGCCCCTCGCCCACGTAAATGTAGCGGCCCAGAAAGTTCACGAAGTTGGTGCCTTCGAGAAGCAACTGCGCCATCCAGGCATTGTTGTCGCCCTCGGCGGAGAGGTGGCAATCGGTGCAGGTGCGCGTCTCGCGCGTGCGGACCGTGTGCGGGAAGTGCGGGTTGAACGCCTGGCCGTTGTAGCCCTCGGCCGAAACGGTCTGCTGCTGGTTATAGAGCCACTCGCGCGAGGCGTTCTG
>DASQHK010000047.1:0-3377 GCA_035632135.1 Bryobacterales bacterium | reverse complement strand
AGGTCCTGCGAGAAGCTGAAGCGGGCGAACATGGAGTCGCGATCGGAGAGCTTCTCGTCCACCCGAAAGTTGGACTGGTCGTTGCGGATGCGCTCGGTCTGGTTGGAGAAAAAATTGTTGGCGTTGCCGGGGAGATTGGGGTCCGGATAGAGCGCGTTGAGCTTGGCGCTGACGGGATCAAAGCGCGAGGCGGGGACCTGGTTGTTGGCGAAGCGGTCGCGGATGAATCCGGAACCGGAAGGGTTCGGGCGAGTGGTGGCAGGGTCGAAAACGGGCGTGGAGCCGAACAAGCCCTGCCGGTGGGCGAGGCTGGCGACGGTGGCCAGGCGCGGGTCGGCGCTTTGCTCGCGCGTGCCCTGCCAGGCGCCGAAAAAGAATGTGCGGTCGCGGCGAATCGGGCCGCCCAGCGTGGCGCCGTACTGATTCTGGCCGAAGCGCGGCTTGCCGCCGCCGGGTGGCTGGAAGTAAGGCGTGGCGTCCAAAGCCGAGTTGCGGAAAAACTCGAAGAGGCTGCCGTGGAAGTCGTTGCTGCCGCTCTTGATGGTGACATTGACCACGCCGCCGGCCGCCTGGCCGAACTCGGCGGAGAAGGTGCTGGTCTGGACCTTGAATTCCTGGATGGCGTCGATGACCGGCTGCACAACCTGCGCGGCGCTGTCGTCAAAGCCAACGATGTGGTTCTTGTTCTCGATGCCGTCGAGCAGGTAGCTGTTCTGGATGGGGCGGGCGCCGTTGGCGACGAAGGTGTCGCGCTCGGCGGCGCGATTGGAGGGCAGCACGCCGGCGGTCAGCAAGGCGAGCTGGATGAAGTTGCGGCCGTTGAGCGGCAGGCCGGTGATGGTGCGCGCGCCGACCACCTGGCCGAGCGAAGAGCTTTGCGATTCGAGCAGGGGGGCGGCGGCGGCGACGGTGACTTCCTGCGTGGCGGCGGCGATCTGAAGCTGGAAATTGATTTCGAGGCGGTCCTGCACGCGCAGTTCGACGCCGGTGCGCATTTCGGCGCGCAGCCCGGGATGGCGGGCGGCGATGGTGTAGACGCCGGGCTTGAGCGCCGGCGCGGAATAGAAGCCCGAGGCGTTTGTTTCGAGCTGCTGGGAGATGTTGGTGGCCTGGTTGGTGATGACCACCGGCGCAGCGGGAACCACGGCGCCGCTCGGGTCGGTCACGACGCCGGAGATGCTGCCGGTATCAACCTGGGCTACAGCAGTACCTACGACAACGATCGCCACGAGAACAGCGGGGCGAAGACGCAAGGCAATACCCTCCCCGTAACGGTTTTGCAGCCAGGATAGTGCACCAGGATTTGAATTGCAAGGCTGCGGCGCCACTTTCACGATCGCCCGTCTGAGCCGTGGCTAAAGGGAGCGGCAGCACCTTCGGACGCATTACCTTGACAGGCAGCGGCGGCCGGAGCCAACGCGCGGGATTCGTGTATAGTGGTCCCATGACGGGGGAGCCGCTATCCCGGCGCGAGTGGCTGCTGGCGTCGTATGTATTGCTGCATGGGCCGGAGATCGCCGCGGCCCAGCGGCACGCCGAGCAGGCAGCGCAGGCGGGCGGGACCAAGCTCGATTTTTTCGATCGCGAGACAGCGGCGGAAATCGAAGCCATCGCCGCGCAGATCATTCCGACTGATGAGACGCCGGGCGCCCGCGAGGCCGGCGTGATTTACTTCATCGACCGGGCATTGACTACCTTTCAGAAAAGCAGCCAGGAGGCTTACCGCCACGGGCTGGAGGAGGCCGAGAAGAAGCGGGCGGAGCTGTTTCCCGCCTCGACGAGCATCGCGGCGCTCGCGCCCGACGAGCAGCTCGCGCTGGTGAAGGCCATCGAGCAGACGCCGTTTTTCGGGCTGCTGCGGTTTCACACGATCCTCGGCTTTTTCGGCGACCCAAGCTACGGTGGGAACCGGAACCAGGCCGGCTGGAAGCTGATCGGCTTCGAGGACAAGGGGGCGTTTGAGCCGCCGTTCGGCTACTACGACGCGCACCCGAACGAAGGAGACGAGAAGTGAGCCGCGCGCCGTACAAGCCTTCGAAGGCGGTGGACTTCGTGGTGGTGGGGGCCGGCGCGGCGGGCGGCGTCATGGCCAAGGAGCTTTCCTCGGCCGGCTTCAGCGTGGTGGTGCTGGAGCAGGGGCCGTATCTGCGGGAAAAGGATTTCCGGCACGATGAGATCGCCAATATCTTTCGGCGCACGCTGACGAACGATCACGCGCGGCAGCCCAACACGTTTCGCAAGACCGAAGCGGAAACAGCGAGGCGGCAGCCGGCAGTCGGGTATGGGCGGCAAGTGGGCGGCGGGAGCGTGCATTTCACCGCCAATTACTGGCGCTTTCACGAGATCGACTTTGTGGAGCGGAGCCGGTGGGGCGCGATCGCGGGCGCTGACTTCGACGACTGGCCTCTCACGTACGCGGAACTGGAGCCCTACTACACGAAGGGGGAGCAGGAGATCGGTGTTTCGGGGCAGGCGGGGGCGAATCCCTTTGAGGCGTGGCGGTCGAAGCCGTACCCGCTGCCGCCGCTGCCGGTGAAGTCGTCGGGCGTGCTGTTCGAGCGGGCGGCGGGGAAGCTGGGGCTGCATCCTTTTCCCGCGCCGATGGCGATTCTGTCGCGGCCGTACCGCGGGCGGGCGGCTTGCGTGCACTGCGGGTTCTGCATGTTGTTCGGCTGCGAGGTGGGGGCGAAGTCGAGCACCCTCGCGTCGGTGATTCCGGTGGCCGAGCGGACCGGGCGCTGCGAGATCCGCGCGGATTCCTACGCGCGAAAGATCGAAACGGGCAAGAACGGGCGCGTGACCGGCGTGGTCTATTTTGATGCGCAGCGCCGCGAGGTGTTGCAGCGGGCCAAAGCCGTGGTGGTGTGCGCCAACGGCGCGGAGACGCCGCGGCTGCTGCTGCTGTCGAAATCAAGCCGCTTTCCGCAGGGTCTGGCGAACTCGAGCGGCCTGGTGGGCAAGCGCCTGATGTTCGACTCGGGCACGGTTTGCTCCGGCGTGTTCGAGCACCCGCTGAACGAGTTCAAGAGCGTCGAGGTGACGCGGCTCGTCCACGATTTTTACGACGCTGATGCGAAGCGCGGCGAGATGTAGCAGGCTGCTGAAAAAGGCCGAATACCGCTTGCTAACGCGCGGCTCGGAATCGGCTTCACGTGTTCCCAACAGTTTGCCGAGCCGCGACCGAAAGGGAGTGGAGAGAGCGGCGTCTTGTTTTCCGGGGCTCTCGCAGTCTGTGTGTGACTTGACGTGGTCCGGCCCGGATGCGAGGATAAGAGCAGCGCGCCTGTAGCTCAGATGGATAGAGCGTCTGCCTCCGGAGCAGAAGGTCGGGCGTTCGAGTCGCCCCAGGCGTACCACCCCCGTCACACCGATAAAAT
>DASQHK010000046.1:0-3098 GCA_035632135.1 Bryobacterales bacterium | reverse complement strand
GCAAAGCGGGCGCAACGCTAAGACCATAGTGAAGTATCCGGATTTCCGGATTGTCTTGACGGTGGTCAAGGGCAACACGCGCATTCATGAGCACCACTCGGACGGAAGAATCTCCGTGCAGACCGTGGCCGGCCACATCCGCATGCGCGCCGGCGGCAAGGAATTCGATCTGCCCGTGGGGCGGCTGCTGGCGCTGGACCGCGCGATGCCGCACGACGTCGAGGCGCTGGAAGACAGCGCCTTCCTGCTCACCATCGCGTGGCCTGGAGACGGCCGGCCTTTGGAAGCGCACCGCTGAGGTTCACCCAGGGCGGGGAAACTCAGCGGAGCCGGGCTGAAGTTCGGCTTGCGGCGGGCTGGCGGGCGCCGCGAATCCACGCCAGGATCGTCTTGTACTGCCAGCTCTGCTCGTTGCCGGGCCAGCGCTGGCCGCCGTTGTGGGTGGCGAAGTAGTCGGCTACATCGGCGGCGGCGTCGGTGGGGCGCGTGGGCTTGATGAGAATCAGACTGCGCTCCGGGTTGTTGACGTCCACCACGCGCATTGCATACTTGTAGTTGGCTTCGCTGTCCTGCGGGGAGAACTGGCCCTCGGTGTTGGGCGGCTGCAGCTTGAATATGACGTGCGAGGCGTGGCACATCACGCAGGCCTTGCCGTCGGCGCCGGGCGTGGCCAGGATGGGCTCGATCTTCGACACGAAGTAATTGAAGTCGAGCACCGAGCCGGGCTGCACGTCGGCCAGCGACTCGCTCAGCTTCTTGCCGCCCAGCACGTTCTGCGCGATCAGCGCGAGGCGCGGGTTCGGGTCGGTCTTCAGGCGGTCGAGCGCGGCGCGAAACTCCGGCCGCCGCTCGATTCCTTTCTCCTTGCGCAGCGCGTCGAGCGCCGCCGCGCGCACGTTGGCATCGCGGTCGCCGAGGCTGGCCATCACGGCGTCAAACACGATGGGCTGGTCGAGCGGGTTGGCGTTCTTCAGATAAACGTTCTTGCCGCTGAGGAAATAGGCCTGGTCCTGGGAAACGGCGCCGCCGGAAACGCCGGCCAGGTGGCGGCGCGTGAGCTTCGGGTCGCTCAGCTCTTCGAGCAGCACCGTGCGCTCCGAGCTGCCGAAGCGGGCGAAAGTCTGCCGCACGGCGGGCTCCATCGCCGGGTCGTCCACGAAACGCTCGAGCGCAATGCGAATGGCCGCGCGCTGCACGTCGGGGTCTTTGTCGCGGAAGGCGGCGAGCACCTGGTCGCGCAGCCGCAGCTCTTCCATCAGGCTGGGGAAGGACGCCGCTGCTGCCAGCACCTCCGCGTAGTTCTTCACGCGCGGCTGCCGCTCGAGCAGGGAGCGCACGCCGGCCACCATCTCGGGCTGGCGCGTCCACGGCGAATTGGCGGCGAGCGATGCCAGCAGCGGCAGCGCCACCGCCTGCGCGCTCGCGTCTCCGTGGTCGAGGATCCCGGCGAGGGTCTTGACCAGCCCGGCGTCGGGAGCGGCGGGCGCCTCGATATTCAGCGTGCCGCGCTGGCCGTTCTCATACACGTACTGCACGGCTTCGCGCACGCGCCGATCCGGATCGAGCGCGAGCTGCAGCGCGGCCTTGGCGAAACGCTGGTCGCCGGCGGCGCTGAGGGTGCTGCCGGCTTTGAGCACGTTGATCTTGGCGTCGCTATCGGCGCCCTTCAGGCACGCCAGCAACGCCTCCTCCAGCTCCGGCCCCGAGCTGCGGAAGAAATGGATCAGGTCGCTGTCGTTGCCGATGCGCGTCTGATAGAAGCCGTTGTTGACGCTGTAGCGAAAATCGACGGTCTCGCGGTAGGGAGGATATTCGTAGCCGGGCCGATGCAGATCGGGCACTCCTGAGACATACTTGGTGAAGACGGCCGGCAAGGCGATGGAAACCTGGTTGGCCTTGAGCTGCGGCAGCGAATAGTGGCGGACGTGGAAGTCCCACAGGGCTTCGAGAATGCCCTGGCGGCCGAGCGGCGTCGCGGCGCGCAGCACTTTCGCCAGCACCTGTGCCTGATCGCGCACCACGGCCTCGTAGCCCTCGCTGATGCGGTCCTGGTCTTCCTTCGTGGCCGCCGTGCGCACCCAGGCGGCAAGGTAGCCGGTGTTCTCGTCGAGGACGTTATAAACGCTCTCGTGCAGGGCGCGCCGCACCATGGAGTCCTGCTCGGTGTTGAGCCGCGTGGCAAGAGCTTCCAGGATTCCGGTGCGCGCTGTGCGGTCATCTACAGCCCAGTAATACCATTGCCAGAGGCCCTTCGCCGCCTGCAAGCGCACGGCGGGGACGGAGTCGTCGAGGCCGCGAGTCAGGGCGGCGCGAAGAGCGGCGTCATCGGCCAGGTACCTGAAGTGCTGGTTGAAAAGCTGTGTCGCGCCCCAGCGCGTGCGCGCGTCAGTCGAGCCGAGCGCCTTGGCCAGCTCGGCGCGGCCCTCGGCGGCGGCCGCGGGACGGCGTTCGAGGATCATGCGCAGCGCCCAGGCCGCGGTGCGCTCGACCATCTTGCTCGAATCGCCCAGCGCCGCAATCAGCGGCTTCACGGACTCCGGATCGGCCATGTGGCCGAGCGCGCGGGCCGCCGCCTCGCGGGCCAGCGGCTGATCGCTCGTGGCCAGCACCTTGCGGACCTGCGCGAGAACCGGCTCCGGCGCGAGATCCCACAACTGGTCGAGCTGCGAAAGCAGCAGCGGCAAGTCACCGGTCGCCAGGTGCGTGGGCGGCGGCGGGAACGCATCGTCCCAGCCCTTTTGGCTCGCGGGCTTCTGATCCGGCCCGGGATACAACGTGGACAGCGCCCAGACCGCGAACTGCGTGGCGCGGAACGGCGTGTTAAAGCCCTGGTAGACGGGATCGCCTTCCCAGCTTCCTTCCGGCCGCTGGGCCTTGAGCAGCGCATCGAGCGCGCGCGCGAGGTGCGGATCGGTTTCGGGACGCCGGCCGGCGAGGGCCAGCGCCAGCACGGAGTGGTAGGAGATGAAATCAGCCGGCTTGGCGCTCTTGTCGAACGGGTACGGCCACATGCCGCTGGGTTGCTGGTAGCCGTAAAGCTGGCCGATCAGTTTGTCTAGCTGAGCGGCGTACTTCTCGCGGCCGAGCGTCGCCAGAAA
>DASQHK010000045.1:0-13695 GCA_035632135.1 Bryobacterales bacterium | reverse complement strand
CACCGGAGACGGAACAGGTACTCCCGACAGGCTTCCTCCGAACGGAAGCGGGCCTCCAACTCCGCCAAGGTCCGGGGGTAATCCTCCATGGGCCGCCATACTACAGGTTGTGGTGACCTGAGTCAAGTGGATACCCCGATTATCAAATACGCCCAGTGCCGTGGAGCGACCGGGCGCAAGTTGTTCCGGAGCTTGCAGCCTGAAGATATTCGAGCAGCGCCGGCCGCGCTGCGATAAAGAAACGCAGGGCCGGAGGCGGGGCGGAGAAATAGCGCCCGCTCAGACGCTTTTCCGCTGCGTTCCCTAGTCGATTGTGCCCGATTGCCCCACACGGGGAACTGCCCCAGCACCGGGCCGCCGGCCGCTTTCAGGCGGGCAGCTCGTTCCAGTCGATGATTCTACGCTCGCGGATGGACTTTTCGGCGAGCAGGGAAATCTTGATCGCTTCCTTGCCTACCTGGCCGCTGGCGATAGGCTGCTTGCCGGTGCGAACGCTGCTGACGAAGGCCACCCACTCGCGATAGGTGCCGTTGTCCTCGTCGATGCCGGCCGGCCGGGACCCCACCGCGGCGGGCGTGGTGTCTGCCGCCTCGATCGAAGTGGCTTCGCGAGAGCCTTTCTTGCGGAGCGTGGCCTTGCCGCCGGCCTGCTGTATGGTCCCTTGCGAGCCGATGAGGAACATCGCGCGGGCCTCGGGGCCGGCGTTGGGTGCGAAGAGGCAAAAGCCGAAATCGACCTTGGCGCCGTTTTCGTACTCGATCAGAATGCCAGCGTGGTCGATCGTTTCGCGCTGTTTCAGCACGTTGTTGCCGCCGGTGGCGTAGACGCGGGCGACGCGGCCGCCCACCAGCCAGTGGATCACGTCGAGTTCGTGGATGCCGTCTTCAAGCAGGCTGCTACCGGCGGTGTGGGTCAGAAAGCGCCAGTTGGTGGCCACGCCGGTGCGGGGGTTGGGATAGCGCCAGCTCGCCGGGTTCCAGTCGCCGCGGAACAGGTTGCCGGAAACGAACTCGACCGGGCCGATCGCGCCGGCCTTGACCACGGCGGCCATCTTCTCGTAGAGCGGCGTATAGCGCATCTGCTGGCCGATCTGCAGGATTTTGCCGGCGCGCCGGGCGGCCTCGGTCATGCGGTTGGCATCTTCGACCGAGGTGGCCATGGGCTTTTCCGAGAGCACGTTGAGGCCGCGATCGAGGGCAGCGATGGCGGCTTCGGCGTGGAGGAAATTCGGGGCCGCTACCAGCACGGCGTCCAGGTCTTTCTGCTCGGTCAGCATTTTCTTGTAGTCCGAGTAGGTAGCGGGGTGAGAGCCGGCCAGGGTCACGGCGCGATCGAGGTTCTCGGGCGTGGGGTCGGCGATGGCGACGATCTCCACGTCGGCAACGGCCTGCCGCAGAACATGAATGTGCGCCCAGCTTCGGTGACCCGCGCCGATGATAGCGACCCGCACTTTTTTCGGAGCCTGCGGATACAGGGCCGCCGCGGCCCCGGCGAAAAGAAATTCTCTTCGAGAGTTGGTGGTCATGTTCAGTCCGTTTTGACCGGCGAAAGGGGCAGAGGAGCGCCGATCCAAAGCTTCACCAGCAGGTCGCGCATCTTGATGACGCCGTCGACCGGATCGCCCTTGCCCTCGTACTCGATGGAGAGCGCTGCCTTGTAGCCGGATTTCTCGAGCGGCTCGAGCGCCTTGCGGTAGTCGATCGTAGACTCGTCGCCATAGCGATCGTAGCCGTACGCTTTGGCGTGAACGTGGTAGGCGTACGGGGCGAGCTTGGCGATGTCGGCGTACATGGTGGACTTGTTCTGCCAGTTACCGAGATCGAGGCAGGAGCCGACCCAGGCCGGGTCGGTGCCCTTAATGATGCGCAGCACGCCGTCGGCGGTGCGGCTCGCGCCGCCGTGATTCTCGATGGTCATCTTGATACCCAGTTCTTTGGCCAGCGGCAGCATCTGGTTGAAGGCGGCGATGGCGCGCTCGACGCCGATGGATTGGTCGGCTTCATCGCCGCGCCCGGTGCCGCCCACGTTGATGCGAACCACCGGAGCGCCCAGGTAGTGTGCCTCGCGCAGCAGCCGCTTGTCGTCCTCGATCTGCCTCTGGTTGGCGGCCTCGTCGTCGGACACAAGAGTGCCGTTCAGAATCACGGCGGTGAGAATACGGCCCTCGTCGTGGATGGCCTTCTTGATGCGGTCGAGCGAGGCGTGGTCCCAGGACTTGATGTAGCGGGCGTTGATCGAGATGCCCCGAATGCCGAGCTTGCGGTAAAAGGCGGGAGCTTCTTCGATGCTCAGCTCGCCCTTGCCGAGCCTGTCGCGGAAGCTGTAGGCTTCGCAGCTCAGAATGCCGCCGCCTTTTAAGTAGTAGTCAGTGGTAGAGGGACGCGCGGCGGCCGTCTTCCAGCCGGAGTCTTCCGGCCCATTCATGCCCTCGGGAACGTTGACCACGAGCAGCCGCTTGGGGGCCAGGCCGACGCGGACGCGCGCCACTTCGCGGATGGCGTTGGTGTCGATGACCGAGACGTCGTTGGAGCCGGCGTTGCTTGCATAAAGGTACTTGCCGTCGAGGCCGAAGGTCATCCAGTTCGGCGCGAGTCCCGCTGGAACCGTGCCCAGCGGCTTGTGGCTCGGCTCCGAGAAGCCTTCCACGGAGTTGCCAAAGACGTTGGTGATCCAGAACTGGGTATTATCCGGACGCAAGGCGATGCCGTGGGTGGGCGTGTAGCCGTAGGTCGAGACATCCTGCACGTCGGCCGGCGGCAGCTCGACCTTGCCGATGGCCTTGCGGCTGGGGATATCGATCACCACGTAACCGTGCAGGCCGGTGAGCGCGACGTACATGCGCCGGTTGTCGCTGGTGATCGCAGCAGGGCGCGGCTCGCCGGGGAGCGGGATGGAGCCGATCACGCTTTGCGTGGCCACGTCGATGATGCTGACCTTCTCGTCGCCCATGGAAGTGACGTAGATCCATTTGCCGTTGGGCGCGCGATAGGAGTTGTGGGGCCCGCGGCCCACGGGGATGGACTTGATCCGTTCGCGGGTCACCGTGTCGACCACGTCGGCGTAGTTGGCGCTGCGGATGGGAACGTAGACGTAGCGGCCGTCGGCCGAAAGAGCGATGTGGTTGGGGCGGCCGCCGACGCGCGCCTTCCAGAGAACTTTGGAGGCGGCAGTGTCGATGGCCACCACGTCGTCGTTGGTCTCGCCGCTGACGTAGATGCGCGAGCCGTCGGCCGAGGCTTCCAGGCCGTGCGGCGTGTCGCCCGTCCGGATGCTGCCAATGGTCTTATTAGTAGCTACGTCGACCAGCGTGACGTCGTCGCCGCCGCTGTTGGTGACGTAAAGGATGGCCCGCGCGCGCCCCTTGGAGCGCGGCGCCGCGGCGGCCAGCAGCAGAATGCCGGCGGCCAAAACGGCGGCAGCCAGGCTGAATCTTCCGAGTGACATAGCGACCTCTCGACGATACCGGGGCCATTATAGCGCCGGGCGGCTGGGCGAAGAGAGGAGGGGGATGAGGATCAGCAGCGACTGCTGGGTGGGCGAGTTGGGGTGGGATTCAGGTTTGGGTATGAGAGTCGGCGGATGAATCGGGCTCTTCGCAGTGGAGATTGGCGTTGGGAATGAGCCAGTCGGGCAGACTTTGCCGCACCAGGAAGCGGCGGATCTCCTCAGGATCACGATTCAGCATCCGGCAGCAAAAAACAAAGCTGAACTGCTCTTCACTCGAATCCGTGATCCAACGGATCGCATCTTCTCTGCGCCGGCCCGAGCCGCAGCGGATGTCCTCAATGGCCTGCACCAGAATGGCGCCGGCCAGGCGATGTACGCCCCGAACATTGACCGTTTCATCCGCTACCATCTCAAGCACCGCGTGTTCCTCCGCACTGCGAGTGTAGATAGCTCTAGTTATAAACCGGCTGGGGCCAGTTGAATATAGAGCAGCTCTACCAATTTGCGGGACGGTCTATGCCTTAAGACGCTGGAGAACCGGGGTACCTGGCAGACGGGCATTTACCTTAGGCGCAAAAGTGGGCCAGGGCTGGGATGACGCGGCAAGAGCGTCGCCGCCACCCCGCCGATGCGGGCGACGGCAGTGTAGAATGGACCGCTATGAGAGCCATACGAGTACACCAACACGGCGGGCCGGAGGCGCTCCGCTATGAAGAAGTCCCCACGCCCGCGCCGGGCGCGGGCGAAGCGCTGGTAAGGATTGAAGCGTCGGGCGTGAACTTCATTGACATCTACTTGCGGCAGGGCCTCTATAAATCCGCCCTGCCGTTTACACTGGGCCAGGAAGCGGCCGGGGTGGTGGAAGCGGTCGGGGCCGGCGTAACGGAGTTCCAGCCGGGAGACCGGGTGGCATATGCCGGAGTGACGGGCGCATATGCCCAATATGCAGTGGTGCCGGCGGCGCGGCTGGTGAAGGTCCCGGCTGGCGTCGATTCGCGCTCAGCGGCGGCGGCGATGCTGCAAGGCATGACGGCGCATTACCTGGCGACGAGCACGTTTCCGCTCGGGCCGGGCCACACGGCGCTGGTGCACGCCGCGGCCGGCGGCGTGGGACTGCTGCTGATCCAGATGGCGAAGATGCGCGGGGCGCGCGTATTCGGAACCGTCTCGACCGAGGAGAAAGCGCGGCTCGCCCGCGAGGCTGGGGCCGACGAGGTAATCCTCTACACTTCGCAGGATTTCGAGGCGGAGGCGAAGCGGCTGACCGGCGGGGCGGGCGTGGACGTGGTCTACGACTCGGTGGCGAAGGTGACCTGGGAGAAGAGCCTGCACTCGCTCAAGCCGCGCGGCATGCTGGTGCTTTACGGCAATGCGAGCGGGCCGGCGCCGGCGATCGATCCGCTGCTGCTGAGCCAGCGCGGCTCGCTGTTTCTGACGCGGCCCAAGCTCGGCGACTACACCGCCACGCGGCAGGAGCTGCTGGCCCGCGCCGGCGACGTGCTCGGCTGGGCGGCCGCCGGGAAATTGCGCCTGCGCATGGAGCACGTTTACCCGCTCGAGCAGGCGGGCGCGGCGCAGGAAGCACTGGCGGGGCGCAAGACCACCGGCAAAATATTGCTGATACCTTAAGGGCCGCCGGCGCCCGGCGTCGCTTCCGGGAACTTGTGCTTCTCGACGGAATTGTAGACGGGCGGTATCGTGCGGAGGTAGGCGTAAATCGCCGAGAGTTCCTCATCGCTGAGCCGGCAGAGATTCAGCCAGGGCATGAGGGTGAAGCTTTCCGGACCCACCTTGGGCGATTCCCCTTCCGCGTAGGGCAGATATGAGCGCATCTTCTGGATGAAACGCTGCTCGGTCCAGACGCCGATGCCGGTGTCCTTCTCGGGCGTGATGTTCGCCGTATAGACGGAGGCCCCGCCCGGCGTTTCAAACAGCCGCCCTCCGGCGAACTCCTTGCCCGCCACGCGCTGGCCCTTCACCTCCTGCGTGTGGCACTCCTCGCAGTCGGCGATCGTTGCCAGGTATTTCCCATAGGCAAGCTTGTCGCCGCGATTCGGCTCGGGCACGTGGCCGGCGGGCGCCGGCGCGCTCTTGATGAAGAGGTTCACCGGAAAGTCGACCTTGGTCTGGGGATGCTGTTTCCGAATGGGCGGAAGGGACCGGAGATAGGCGACCACGGAGTACACGTCCTCGTCGCTCATGAAACGGTAAGACGGATACGGCATCATGGGAAACAGCGTGCGGCCGTCCTTGTCCACGCCCTCGCGAATGGCGCGGATGATCTCGCCGTCGGTCCAGGTCCCGATGCCGGTCTCTTTGTCGGGAGTGATGTTGGGGACTTCGATGTCGCCGGGCAGCCCCTTGAGCGGCATGGGCCCAATGCCGGAGCCCTCGGTGCCGCGAATCACCGGCGCGTCAAAGCGCGTCAAATCCCGCTGGGCATGGCAGCCGAAGCAGTCGCTGACAATCTCAACAATGTGCTTGCCGCGCTCGAGCCGCGCGGGCGTGATTTCCACGCGCACCGCGCTGGGCGGCGCCATCTTGGGAGGCCGGAGGAACAAGTACAGCACAAAGACCCCTGCCACGGCGACGACAGCAAGCAGACCCAGTACAACCCAGCGGAGAAGCTTTCTCACGGAACGAATCCCTCCCCATTCCTCTCAGTTGGTTTGGACACGCTGGTGACGGACAAAGTAGTCTAACACGAGGAGCTCGGAGGGCAAGCCCAAAAATCATCGGGGAGCAATCCGTTCGATCGGCTTGCCCTGGCCGCCGCAAAACTCCCGACAATCAAGACCCAGCAACTCCAGTATGGTCGCCGAAATGTCGCGCTGATATACAGTGGCCGCGTGCGCTGCTTCGCCTTGGGCGGGTGTGTCGGGGCCGCGAGCGGCGATCCAGATGTACTGATCGCCGGGAACTTTGGGGCCGTGATCGGACCAGTCGGAGAGCTGGGAGCCGCGGCCGTGATCGCTCGTAACGAGCAGAGTGGTGCGGTCGCGGTACTCGTCCATCGATTGCAGCGTCTCCCACAGCTTCTGGAGCGTGTGGTCGAAATACTGCGCCATTTCGAGCACGCGGTCATACCGCCGGTCGTGCGCCCAGTCGTCGGTCTCGTCGAAAGCAACGTAGAGCAGACGCGGCTTGTAGGCCCGCAGATAGTCAAGGGCCATCTCGGCGGTGATGTAATCGTGGCGGGAGTCGTCCCACGGCGAGAGCGCCTCGAATTGCATGCGGCTCAGGTCGTCGAGGCGCGGTGTGGCGGCGGCGCGCTCGTAGCCCGCATTGATGAAGATAGATCCCTCGCGGCTCTCGCCGATGAAGCGAAACGTGCTCCAGGAGGCGAATAAGGCAACCTGCGGCTGCCCGAGCTGCCACTTCTGCCGCACGAACTCGAGCACGGTCTGGCGCGGATTGCGGATGGGGTCGTTGCCGCGGATCGCCTCGTCTTGCGCGCGGCACGTGAGAATCTCCGAGTAACCGGGATAGGAGACGCGAAAAGCGTTGGTGACCTCCACAGCGCTCCCCTTCTCAACGTTGCCCAGAATCACGCCGCGTTTCGCCAGCTCCTTCCACAGGAACGGCATCAGCTTTTCGCGGCGCGCCGCAGGCGTCCCGGCCCACAGCTTCTCGCGGAGCGGCGCGGCATCCTGCATGTGCGTTTCTTTGCCGTTCATCAGCAGCGGATCGATTCCGGTAAACACCTCCTGGCGGCGCAGGCCGTCGGCGGTGACCAGGACCAGGTTCCGGGTCTTGCGGTTTTGCGCGGCGCAGAGGGCGCTCAGCGCAACAAGAAGAATGACGAGCCTTCGCATGGCGCCACCATTGTACACGGGCCGGTGGAGCGCGCGGCCGGTGCGCTAGAATGCGAGCTTATGACAAGAGCCTTCCTTCTTCTGGCATCGCTGGCGCTGGCGGCTGCGGCGCAGATTCCCGATCACGACGCGCGCAATACTGTCATTGTTGATACCGATACGCACTTTGCGATGCCGGTCTACGCGAACCGGGCGGCGTGGCTGGAGCGGGCGGCATTCCTCAAGAAGCAGATCCTGTCGGCCGCCGGGCTGCTGCCCCTGCCGGAGAAAACGCCGGTGCACGCCGAGGTGTTCGGCAAGCTCGAGCGCGACGGCTACTCCATCGAGAAGGTGCTGCTCGAGACGTATCCGGGCTTCTACCTGGGCGGGAACCTGTACCGGCCCCTGGGGCGGCGGGGCAAGTTTCCGGGCGTGGTCTCGCCGCACGGGCACTGGGCGTATGGGCGGCTCGAAAACCAGCAGCTCGCATCGATCCCGGGGCGCGGGATCAGCCTGGCGCGGCAGGGCTACGTGGTCTTCACCTACGACATGGTCGGCTACAACGACACCACGCAGGCGCCGCACGGCTTTGGCGGGCCGCGCGAGGCGCTGTGGAGTATCGGCGTGCTGGGCTTGCAGCTTTGGGATAGCATGCGGGCGGTCGACTTCGTTTCCTCGCTGCCCGACGTGGACCCGGAGCGCATCGCGGCCACCGGAGCTTCGGGCGGCGGCACACAGACGTTTCTGCTCACGGCGGTCGACGACCGGGTGAAGGTTTCCGCGCCGGTGAACATGATTTCAGCGATCATGCAGGGCGGCTCGCCGTGCGAGAACGCCCCAAACCTGCGAGTGCGGACCAACAACATGGAGATCGGCGCGATGATGGCGCCGCGGCCGCTGCTGATGGTCTCGACCACGCAGGATTGGACGCGCAACACCCCGCAGGAAGAATTTCCGGCTGTGCAGGGCATCTATCGGCTGCTGGGCGCCGAGCAGAACGTGGAGCAGGCGCAGATCAACGCCCCGCACAACTACAACCGGCAGAGCCGCGAGGCGGTGTACCGGTTTTTCGGCGCGCGGGTGCTGGGGCAGTCGGGCGATTACAAGGAGAAAAGCTACCCCGTCGAGCAATTGGGCGACATGCTGAGCCTCTACCTGCGCCAGCGGCCGGCCAATGCGGTGACGCTCGAGCAGTTCATTGCCGACCGCATTGCCGAGGCCAAGCGCGGCATCGAGGAGCTGCAGCCGCGCGATCGCGCCACGCTCGAGAAAGCGCAGCAGGAGTTTCGTGAGCGGCTGGCGTTCTCGCTGCTGGTGGAAAAGCCCGCGCCGGACGAAGTGATCGCGCAGGAGAAAGACAAGCTCGACAACGGCGAGACGCTGCTCCTGGGGCGGCGTGACAAAGGCGACCGCATTCCGGCCGTGTGGCTGCAGCCCAAGCGCGCGAATCCGGGGGCGGCGCCGGCGCTGCTGGTGCATCCGGAGGGGACGCAGTGGGCGCTGAGTTCCTCCATGAGCATCCACGGACTGGTGCGGGCGATGCTCGAGCGCGGCATTCCGCTGCTGGCCATCGACGCCTTCCAGACCGGGCGCGCCAAGGCGCCGCGAGATCGCGAGAGGAAGTTTTTCACAACCTTTAACCAAACCGACGACGCCAACCGTGTGCAGGACATCCTCACGGCGATCGAGTACGTGCGAAAGCGCACGGGCAGCGCAACTGTGAACCTGGTGGGGCTGGAAATGGGCGGCGTGTGGAGCTACTTTGCGCGGGCGATGGCAGACGACCGGGTGAACCTGGCGGGAGACCTGGCGCAGTTTCACACGGAAAACGATGGAGACTACGTGGAGAAGTTTTTCATTCCGGGGCTGCGCAAGGCCGGTGACTTTCGCGCCGCGGCGGTGCTCAATGCCGGAGGCAAGACTCTGCTCGAGAACGCGGCGGCCGAATTTCCGGCCGACTGGGTAAAGGCCAGCGCCGCGGCGGCCGGCGGCCAAGCAGACCTGCGAGCCGGGCGCATGGACGACGCCGACCTGGTGGCCTGGCTGGCGCCGGAAATGCCGCGCGGCAGGGCGGCGAAGAAAGCCAGCGCGAAAAAGCCGCGGCGCCGCGCGAAGAAAGCGGGCTGAGGAAGCCGGCGCGCCCTTGCTAAGATGATCTTATGGGTGTGCTCAGTCGGAGAGAGTTCCTGGCGGCGCTTCCGGCTGTGCAGCCCCGACACAAGCCGGGGAAAGCAGAGCAAGCGCCCTCGGAAATCAAGCGCTACAGCGACCCCCTGACGGACCGGGAAGTGTGGCGGCTCACCGGGCTTTCCCGGCCGCATTATTTTCCCTATCCTCACCAGAAATTCATCGCGCACAACAATTCGTTCGTCGTGCTCGCCGAAGAGCAGGAGGAGGGCGCGCAAATCCTGCGCATGGAGCTGCCTTCCGGACGAACGGAAACGTTGAGCGAGGGACCGGGGGTCGCCGGGTTTTCCATCTGCCTGGCGCCGGATGACCGGTCGGTGTTTTTTCTCCAGAGCGGCGCGCTGAAGCAGATGTCGCTGCGAAATTGGAAGGAGCGCGAAATCTATCGTGTCGAACAGGGATGGTGGGCGACCGGCGATCTGGGGATTTCCATCGACGGACGCTACGCGGCGCTGGTCGAGATACGGAGTGCCGACCGGGTCACGGACCAGAGCGGCGACGAGTTCATGCGGCTGCAGTTCGAGCGCAAGCCGCTGTGCCGCATCCGCGCGGTGGAGACGGCGCCGAAGGGGAGAAACTGGATTGTGACGGAAGAAAACGCGTGGCTGGGCCGGCCGCAGATCCGGCCGAAGCGCGACCAGGTGCTGTATTGCCGGCTGGGACCGTGGGAGCGGCTGACGGCGCGGCTCTGGCTGGTGAACCTGCTCGACGGCAAGCAGAAGCAGAATGTGCGTCCGGTGGCGGGGGAAGAAGATCTGGGGCCGGAGTATTGGACCGCCGACGGCAAGCTGCTCGGCTACGCGCATTACGGCGACCGCAATTGGCACAGGCCCACGGTGCGGACCCTCAATCCGGACACGCGGGAAGAACAGGTGCTCGCGCCGTGCACGCAGTTCTGGTTCCTGCGCGGCAATGCGGACAACTCGGCCATCGTCGGCGAGAGTCGCAGCAAGGCGGGGCCGAACATCTACGTGCTGTTTCCGGAGGTCCAGCGCGAGCTGACGGTGTGCGAGCACGCCAGCAGCGGCAAGCCGCTCGGGCAGACGCGCCCGGTCTTTTCGCCCGACAGCCAGTGGATTTACTTCACCAGCGATCGCGAGGGAACGCCGGCGGCGTACCGCGCGTGGGTCGGCGACCTGGTGGAGAAGACCTGAGCGGCGCGCTCAGCATGAATGCCACATTGCTTAAGGCTCTGGTCGCGCTGTTGCCGGCGGGGATGCTGCTTTCTGGTTCGGTGGTCCTGTTCCTGAGAGGAAAGACCGTTGGCGCTTTCCTGCAGCTACTCGGCGCGGCGTGTCTGGTGCTGGTCGTTCTTACTCATGTCTTTGAGGCGCTTCACCTGTTTCCTTGGATGCATTGGGGGCTTGAGCGCAGCGCCGGCCACTACCTCGATTTCTCAAGCGCCGTTCTTGGTCTCACGTTGTTTCCCACAGGATATCTGCTTCATGCGCTCAGAAAGCGGCGTGGCTGATGGGTTCGCGGGCGATAGGGCGTGAAATCCGCCTCAGAGCTGCTGCGGGGATTCGCCGAGGGTGACCGTCACGCTCATCTGGCGGCGGCCGCGGATAATGGTCAGACGCAGCGGGTCGCCGGCCTTCTTGCGCTCCATGACGTGGGTCAGCGCGGTGCGGCCCGTCACCGGCTGGCCTTCCACCTCGACGATGAAGTCGCCGCCTACTTCTACCACATAGTTATCGACCATGACCTCGCGGGTCGCTCCGCGCAGGCCGGCCTGGTCGGCGGCGGAGCCCGACTCAACCTGCGTGATCAGCAGGCCGGGGCGCGCGGGCAGGCTGAGGGCTTCGGCAAAGTCCGCCGGCACAAAGGTTGTCGTCACGCCAAGCATCGGGCGGCTGACGCGGCCGCGGCTTGTCATATCGGTGAGCATCGCCTTGGCGCGATTGATGGGAATGGCGAAGCCGATGCCGATGTTGGAGCCGGGGCCGTAGATCATGGTGTTGATGCCGATCACCTCGCCGTGGGAGTCGAGCAGCGGGCCGCCGCTGTTGCCGGGGTTGATGGCGGCATCGGTCTGGATCATGTTCTCCAGCACGTCGCCGTTCTCGTCGCGGATGTTCCTTCCGAGCGAGCTGATGATGCCAGTGGTGAGCGTCCCTTCCAGGCCGAACGGATTGCCGATGGCCAGCACCTTCTGGCCCACCTGGAGGTTGGCTGAGTCGCCGGGCTTGAGGAAGGACAGCTTTGTCCGAGGCTGGATCTTGATGAGCGCCATGTCGTTGCGCTGGTCGTAGCCGAGGATGCGGGCGTGGTACCGGCTCTTGTCTCCGCCGAGGGTCACCTCAATGACCTTGGCGTGCCCGGAAACCACGTGATAGTTGGTCAGGATGCGGCCGTCGGAATCGATGAGGAACCCAGAGCCCGACTCGCGCACCGGAAAGACCTGAAAGAACCAGTCGCGCTGATACACAGTGGAAGTGATGAACACCGTGGCGGGGCTGGCGGCGTGATAGATCGTAATGTTGCTGGTCTCTTCCGGCGTGAGGCCGGTGGGGAGCGGTGGGGCGGGCGCGGCCGCCGAGGCGGCGTTGTTCTCCGGGCTGCCGAAGCTGATATGAATCCAGCGGCCCGTCGTGGTCACATAGACAAAGGCGGCTACCAGAACGAGAGCCAGCACAATGGGGCGTAGCTTCATAATGCTTCCTGTGCGAATCGCGCCGGTCCCGGCGGCTGCGCGAGTGCCGATAGTTGCCGGAAGACTTCGCGCACCTGCCGGCCGGTGTCTTCGCGGGAGCCGGACGTATCGATCACATAATCGGCGTAGCGGCGCTTGGCTTCGAGAGGCATCTGCCGCGCCAGGCGGGCGCGCGTTTCGGCCTCCGACTCCCCGCTCCGCTCCATATGACGGCGCACCTGAACCTCGGGTGAGCAAACGGTCAGAATCAATCGATCGAAGCGTTTGTAACTGCCCGTTTCAATCAAGATCGCGGCCTCGATGACGGCGATGGCCCGGGGCTCGGCGGCCCGGATTTGCGCAAGCCACAGCTCCTCACGACGGATAACGTGGGGATGCACCAGCAAGTTCAGTTTTTCCAACCGCTCGGGATGCTCGAAGACCTGGGTCGCCAGCAGCCGCCGGTCGATGCGGCCATCGGCTCCGAGAATCTGCGGCCCAAACTCCTTCCTTACATCATCGTATGCTTCCCCGCCCGGCAGCAAGACCTGGTGGCCAATCTCGTCGGCGGAAAGAACATGGCAGCCGAGCCCGGCCAGAACGCCAGCCACGTGCGTCTTGCCGGTGGCGAGGCCGCCAGTGAGGCCCACCTTGAGCATGGCGTCAGCACCCGGCGGCGCCCGCGCCCTCGCGGCGCAGGCGGGCGGCCTTGACGGTGTTCGCCATCAGCATGGCGATGGTAAGCGGGCCAACGCCGCCGGGAACTGGCGTGTAAGCGCCGGCGCATTCGATGACGTCGGAGGGATGCACGTCGCCGACCAGCACCGAACCTCTCTGCCGGAAGTCCTCGAGCTTCGAAGGCATGGCGGCGAAGATGCGCTCGACGTCGGCGGCGTTTTCGAGACGGTTGATGCCGACGTCGATGACCGTGGCGCCGGGGCGGATGAATTCGCGGGTGACCATGGCGGCGCGGCCCAGGGCGGCGACCAGAATATCGGCCTCGCGCGCCACGGTGGCAAGGTTTTCGGTGCGCGAATGGCAGATGGTGACGGTGGCGTTTTCGTGCAGCAGGAGAAAAGCGACGGGCTTGCCGACGATGTCGCTGCGGCCCAGCACCACCGCGCGGCGGCCGGCGATCGGAATCCGGCTGCGCTTGAGAATCTCCAGGATGCCCGCCGGAGTGCACGCCACCAGCCCCGGGCGCTGCGTGGCCAGCAGGCCGACGTTGCAGGGGTGGAAGCCGTCGACGTCTTTGGCCGGATCGACGGCCAGCAGCACGCGCTTCGAATCGACCTGCGCGGGCAGCGGCAACTGCACGAGGATGCCGTCGATTTCATCGCGATGGTTCAGCTCATCGACCAGAGCGAGCATGTCATCGGTCGTGACGGATTCGGGCGGTGTGATTTTTTCGCTGTGCAGGCCGAGCGCCTGGCAGGCTTTGATCTTGCCGCGCACGTAAACTTCAGAGGCGGGGTTGTGGCCCACCAGCACCGCGGCGAGACCCGGGCGAATGTCGCGCGCTGCCAGAGCCTTCACTTCGCCGCCAAGCTCGGCGAGGATCTGGTCGCGAATGGCATTGCCGTTGAGTACGCGGGCGGGCAAGCGGGCTCCGATCCGGAATGGCGTGAAAAAAAA
>DASQHK010000044.1:0-4448 GCA_035632135.1 Bryobacterales bacterium | reverse complement strand
CGGCGGCGCCGAGGTGAGCATGGCGAGCGGGCGGGCGTGGGTCAGGCGCGAGACGGCGGCGATGAGCGCGATGGCCTGCGCCCAGTAGGTCAGCGAGGATGCCACGGCGGCGCCCGAGATGCCGTAGCGCGGGATGAGGAGCAGGTTGAGCGCCACATTGAGGGCCAGGCCGGCGGCGGCCACTGCGGCGTTGATATGGACCATACCTACTCCTGATAAATAGGCGCTCTGGATGGAGGAGGCGGCCATGCCGCAGATGCCGGGCAGCAGCAGCAGAAACGGGCTAACCGACGGCCCGTAGGCCCGGCCGTAGAAGAAGCGAATGGCGAAAGGCGCCGCCAAGGCGAGGGCGGCCGCGGCCCCCACCGTTCCCACGAAGACCAGCGAGGACGACAGGCGGACCTCTTCGGCCTTGCCGTGGGGAGCGCGCTCGCCGGCGATGCGCGGCAGATAGAGGCTGTTGATGCGCTGCGGCAGCAGCATGAGCAGCTCCGCCACACCGTAGGCCACCGAGTAGAGACCGACGGCGCGCAGGCCGAGCAGCACGCTGACCAGCAGGACGTCGATGCGCTGGATCAAAAATTGGAGCGTGCCGGCGACGTAGCTTGTGAGTGAATATTTGGCCAGCCGCTTCCAGAAGGCAGAGGGCAGCACCGGCGCGCGCAGCCAGTCCACGCGGCGCTGGACGTAAATGAGCAGGAAAGCCGCGCCGAAGATCTGGGAGGCCACCGCGGCGCAGGCGGCCGTGGCGGGAGCGAGGACGCCGGTCAGGGCGAACGCGACGACCAGCACAGTGACGATCAACTGCCCGAAAACCGGCAGCGCCGCAAACAGCACGCGGTCGCCCTGGGCCAGAATCACATATTGCAGGAACGTCCCCCAGAACTGGAACGGCAGCCCCAGCACCACGATCCACACGGTCCGCGTGAACCTGGGTATACCGAATATATAGGAGCACCAGCCGGTGCGGTCGAGCAAGCCGGCGATGGCGAGTGCGGCCGCGGCCAGAATGCCTGCCAGAATCACCACCGTCTTGATCAGGGACCGCTGGGGCGTTTCGCCGCCGCCGACGAAGTAGGAGATCGAGGCCGGGATGCCGAGGTTGAGGACCGTGACCAGCAGAATGCCGACCAGCACGGCGAGCGCGTATTCGCCCTTGCCCGCCGGACCGAGGATCCGGCCGATCAGAACGCTGGTGGCGACGCTGGCGGGCAGCGCGATCGCCATCATCGCTGCGTTCCAGAAGACGTCGTTGACGAACGTGCGGCGGGGCGCTTCGCTCACGCGGGTCCATCTCCCACTCCGAAGACCGATCCGGTGACCCGGATCACCTTGTGCGCTTCCTCGAGCATTTTCATCCATCGGATGTTGTAGTATTTCGGATTGTCGAAATCGGTATAGCGGTAGCGCCGGATCTTCTCGACCATGTCCTTCGCCGCTTCGCCAACCGTCACAACGGGGTGCACCCCCAGCGCGCGCTCCAGCTTCTGGCTGGAGACGCGGTAGCTGCGCACGCCCTTGTACCCGTAATCGACCCGGATGTCGCAGTCGAGCCCCGCCTCTTTCAGCGCCGCGCGGACCTCCAGCGCCAGCTCGGAAACCCGGAAGTTCCGGTAGCAAAGATTGAAGATCTGCCCGCCAATCTTGCTCTCGTCGGCGGCGAGGCAGGCGATGTAAGCGCGCGCCACATCGTGAACGTCGACCAGAGGCCGCCACATGGCGCCGCCGTAATGCAGCGTGAGGAAGCCCTTGCTGAGAGCATCCTTGACGAAAGTGTTGACTACCAGGTCGTAGCGCATGCGCGGCGAGAAGCCGTAGATGGTCCCCTTGCGCAGGATCACGGGACAAAACTTGCTGGAGGCCATCTCCAGCAGCGCTCTTTCGGCGGCGTATTTGGAGGCGGAGTAGGCCGCTTTGGGGGCGACCTCGGAAGCCTCGTCCTGGATCACGTCGTTCTCGTCATTGCCGACGCCGCGATCGTAGATCGAGCAGGAGGAAGCGAACAGGTACCTCCGCACGCCGCGGGCGATGCAGGCCTCGGCGAGCTTGATGCTGGCGGTGGTGTTCATCTCGTGGTTAGCCCGCGGATTGTACTCGGCGGTGGGGTCGTTGGAGAGGCCGCCCAGATTGATGACCGCTTCCACGTCGTCGAGGGCGGCGGCCGGCAGGGCGCGCATGTCGGCGGCCACGATTTCCACGCGGTCGCGCACGTCCAGCAGGCCCTCCTCGCCATAGTAAAGCCGGTCGAGGACCTTCACCGCATAGCCGCGCTCCAGCAGCTCGGAGGTCAGCACGGAGCCGACGTAGCCGGCCCCTCCCACCACGAGAATGCGGTTGTCGGCCACGGTCAGCGTCCTTTCACGGTCCAGACATCGCCGAACGAATCGGGCGGAATGCGCACCTCATCCGGCCGGTGGTGGTTGTAGGTATGGCTGGCCACCGAGACAAGCTGGGTGTCGTCTTCAAGCGACATCCAGCCGTGGTAGACGCCCGGCGGAACCACGAGCAGAGCCGGCTTGCGCTGGCCGGTGACGATGGTCATCATCTTCCCATGCGTGGGGCTGCCCTCGCGGTCGTCCTTCAGAATGAACTTGGCGCTCCCGCGCGAAATGAAAAACCAGTCCCACAGCTCGGCGTGCTTGTGGAACGCGCGGATAGTCCCTTTCACCAGGCTGCCTACCAGATATGCCTGGCCGAACTGATGGGCCAGAGCATGCGGCTCCTCGCCGCCGGCGCGCCGGATGATTTCGATCAGGTAGCCGCGGTCGTCCATTTGCACGGCCAGCGGCACCACTCGCACATCTTGAATGACTTCACTCACTAGGATTCTCCCGGTGACCTCTTAAGGCCGGATTTTATCCCGGCATCTCCCGCAACTCTCTTCCTCCCTTGATGGTGTAGCCGAGGTTGCTCGCAAAGCAGCCGTCGGACGGAAACAGACCCAGTCCGGAGCCGGCCCCGATCAACCCGGGCGCGTCGCAATTCAGGTTTTGGCGCCACCAGCCGTCGTCGAAGAACAAGGATGCGATTTCCAAGTGCTCGGCCTCGTGCGTGAACAGATAGGAACCCTCCGACAGCCGGGGCCACAGATATTTGACGCAGACTTCCAGCGAATCACGGAGATCGACATCGAGGAAAGCGAACACGCACTGGCCGCGGAAACCTGCGAGCGTTTGCGCAAAAAAGCCGGGATGAAACTCGCAAGCCTCGATTGCGCCGTGGGCGGAGATGTTCTGTTTCACCTCTTCCAGCGTTCCGCAGTAAGCCCCCTGGCGGTAGGTGTGAATCTGCCCTTCGTGCAGAAGCGTGTGGCGCTTATCGCGACCGGCGGGTTCGGGCAGGCCCGCGAACGAGTCGAACACTTCGAGGCGCCGGCCGCAGCGGGCGGCCACCAGCGAAAGATTGGCCGTGCTGCCTCCCTTGTAGCTGCCGCACTCCACCAGGCAGCCGGCCGCCGATTTGGGCGCCTGCAGCACCGCGGCGGCCATCAGAAGATGCTCCAGGAATGACGAGGCGGTTCTGATTTTCTGTGTGTTTTGCCTCATTCTCCAGGCCAGCCGCAGCTTGGCGGCGAAGCCCATCCTGTACTCATGCCCGGTCTCCCGGCGGAAATACCCGGATAGAAGGACCGGGAGGCTCAGCAGCAGCACGAGCCGCCTGTAGAGCGTGAACATCAGCTCGCGCCCGGCGCCTGCGCCGAAGGAGCCCACAGCAAGGCGCGAAATTCGCGCCACAGCGCTCGCAAGAACGCCACCCGGCGGTGAAATTTCTCAGCCGACGTAACGGCGCACGCGCGAGCCAGCGCCAGGAAGAGATTGAGACCCGCCAGCGCCCAGGCCTGCACCGCCCGATGATGCTTTTTCAGAAAGAAGACCGAGTTGCGCCGCAGCAGCAGGCTCACCTTGCTTTCGAGATCGTAGCCGGTCTCCTTTTGCAGGTGGACGATGCTGTCGACCGGCACGTAGGCGATTTCCCAGCCAGCGTTGTGCAGCCGCAGCCCCAGGTCGGCGTCTTCGATGTACATGAAGAAGCGGGCGTCGAAGGCGCCCACCTGGCGCACCGCCTCGGCCCGCAGCAGGATGCAGACACCATTGAGCATCTCGGCCGGCTGGACCGCGTCTCCCGAGCGCTCGTAGCGGGCGGGGAAGAGGCGGTAGCCGAACCAGTCGGCCAGGTTGCGCAGCGGCGAGGGATAGCGCAGCACGGTGTTCTGGACATTGCCGCGCTGCCGCAAGAAGACGCGCGGCCCGGCCAGCGCCACGCGCGGGTTCAACTCCAGGAAGCGGGCCAGCTTGCGAATGAAGTCGGGGGCGATGCACTCGATGTCATCATTCATTACTAAGATATACTCGCAGCCAAGATCGAGCGCCCGCTGGATGCCCAGGTTGTTCGCGCCCGTGTAGCCGAGGTTCTCCCCGGTAACGACCCATTCCAGGCCCGGCAGTTGC
>DASQHK010000043.1:0-8259 GCA_035632135.1 Bryobacterales bacterium | reverse complement strand
ACGCCGTGGCTGACGCTGACGGGCGGGGTGAGGCTGACGCATTTTTCGGGCGCTATTTCCGAAAACGCGGCCAGCCCCCGGGCCGGGGTGAGCGTTCGCATTCCGCATCTGAACTGGGTCCTGCGGGGATTTTACGGCCGCTACTACCAGGCTCCGCCGCTTTCCACGGTTTCGGGTCCTCTGCTCGAGTTTGCCGTGAGGCAGGGACTCGGCGTCATTCCGCTCAAGGGCGAGCGCGACGAGGAGAACCAGGTAGGATTAACGATTCCGCTGCGGGGATGGGCGTTCGACGTGAACAGCTTCCGCCAGCGGGCCGCGAATTTCTTCGACCACAACGCCATCGGGAATTCGAACCTCTTCTTCCCGTTGTCGATCGCGGGAGCGCGGATCTACGGCTGGGAATTCACGGCGCGGTCGCCGCGGATTCTGCACCGCGGTGAAGTCTCACTTGCTTATTCCTACCAGCATGCCGAGGCCGAGGGCGCGATCACGGGCGGGCTGACCGACTTTTCGCCGCCCAGCAACGGCTGGTTCTTCCTCGATCATGATCAGCGGCACACGCTGCATGCAAACTTCAACTGGAATTTGCCGTTCCGGACATGGGCCGCAGGCGGGCTCTATTACGGATCGGGCTTCAGCGACGGCAACAATCCGGGGTCGCACCTCGAGCCTCACACCACGTTCGACCTCTCGCTCGGCAGGAGCTTTGGCGAAAGCTGGTCGGTATCGGTGGTCGGGCTGAATGTGGCGAACCGCCGTTTCTTGCTCGACAACAGCGCCACCTTCAACGGCTTGCACTACGCCGAGCCCAGGCAGATTTACGTGCAGGCGCGCTACCGGTTTCACTACTGATTGTTCCCGCCCAGGTTGGTGATCGTCACCGTCGTCCCGTCGAATTTGGTGATTGTGATCGTGAACGGCTCGTTGTAGGACCTGGCGCGGTCCCGCAAAACGCTCAGCGCAACCTGCTCGCCCAGCAGAATCGACCAGAACGTCGAGCTGCGGAAGTGGATGCCGGCATGAATGCCGTGACCAAACGAAATGTTGTGCGCCAGCTTGTTCAGTTCTCCGTTGATATCCAGGCTGTCGCGGTCCGCGCCCAAATACGAATTGAGCGACAAGCCGTCGCTGCTGGGCATGGCTACGTCCCGGCCGGCGGCGGTCAGCAGCGGCCGTATTTTCTGGCTGCCGTCGAAGAAGAACTTCATGGCCGTGATGCAGGCCCCGCCCACCGTTCCGTGACCCGTCGGGTAGCAGGGATGCGTCGGTGAACCCTCGGGAAATGCCTGTGGCAGCAGGTAGCTGCCATGGGCCGAGTAAATCATCGGGAGCACGGCTGAGTGCAGGACGTCCGGGTGCAGCGCCGCCGCCGCTTGCGGAGCCGGCACAGACTTGGTCAGGCTGGCTTGCACCAAAGCTCCGTATTCCTCGGGCCGCAGCCGCAGGTCCTTCATCCACTTGTGGAACCAGGCGGCCTTGAGCGCGCGCGTGGCCATTTCCGTGAGCGTCCCCACGGCGTCCGGCACGGCCAGCGTGCCGAACCCTTTTTCCGTCTTGGAGCCGGCATAAGGATTGCCGGGGTTGGGAGGCGCGTTGATCGCGGCCAGCACCAGCGTGGCAATCAAGTACGCTTGGTAAAGCACGTCCACGTGCGTGTACGCGGCCAAATCCCGGCCGGCGCGGATGAACCGGAAGGTTGGGTCAAGAGCCAGCGTCCGTCCCGAGTCGCCGCCATTCTGGATGAGCTGGTACTCGCTCACCGCTGTCATGAAGTCGCTTCCGCCGCCGCCCGCGGGAAAAAACGTCTGGTATTGCTGGCTGAGGGGCTGCGCGCCGAGGAACGCTGGTTGCAACAGGAACTGCGAGATGTACGGCCCCTGGACGTTGCCATCGCCAGGCGCAAACTGCCCGCGAAACAGGTTCTGCGCCGTCACCGGGAACGGGTACTGACGATTGCCGGCGCTGTGGAGGAACGACAAGTTGTTCATATCCGCCACCGCCTGCGCGACCAGCGAATTCGCGGGATATTCGGTGAACGGAACATCGCGGAGCAGGGCTCCCCAGTAGTGCTCCACTGCCTCGGCCGCCGTCTGCGCGCTGGCCACGCTCGGCGCGGCCGGGATGACCGTGGCATGGGAGTCGAGGCCTTCCAGATCGAACGCCAGTCCGCCCTGCGGGCCGTTCTCCTTCGAGTTGGGTCCGCCGCCGGGCGTGCCGACCAGGATATTTTCGAAGTCCGCGAACGCGCCGGTCTGGAAGGCGTGGATCAGGCTTTCGACGGCCGCTTTGTTCGGCACGCCCAGGCCGTCATGCAACAGCGCTTTGCTGTAGTTGCCGCTGAAGTCCGTGAATCTCTCCATGTCGCCGTTGTCCGATTGCACTCCAACGTCGATCCGCTCCGCCCGCGCCATGCCCATGCGGTAGTTGAGGCTGGCTGCCATCCGCTTGTTGGCGTTGTAGGGGACCACCGACGCCTCGATGGCCGCCTCCTTCCCTCCCAGAAGGGGCTCGAGCGGGATGGCAGCGGCCGCCGCCGCAGCCGCGCCGCCTCCGATGAAGTTTCTTCTGCTGACCTTTCCCGCCCCGCTCTCAGAGCCGGGCAGGGTGGCTGGTTTCCTATGCATGTAGATTTTTCCTCCAAACTTACTGGGGGGCGCAAATCATCGGACCAGGGACTCCCACTTTAGCCGAGCTTCGCAATAGTATACAGCAATCGCCTCGGATTGCAAGACACGTTTTTGGCAGCCGGAGAGGACAGGCCCAGCGCCGGCCGCCGCTATTCTTCCCGAACACTTCCGCAAGCCTACAGGTGATACAGCATGGCGTAAACCACTACGCCGGTGACCGACACGTACAGCCACAGCGGCAGCGTCCAGCGCGCGATCTGGCGGTGCCGGTCGAAGCGCTGTTTCAGCGCCCGGCTCAGCGTCACGATTGCCAGCGGCAGAATCACCGCCGCCAGCGTCACGTGGCTGATCAGGATGCTGAAATACACCGGACGGATCCAGCCGTGGCCGAGGAACCGCACCGATCCGACCCGCGCGTGGTAAATGAGGTAGGAGATCAGGAACAGCGTCGAGAAGCCGAAGGCGGTGAGCATGCAGGCCCGGTGGGCGGAAACATTCTTCCGCCGGATGTTTCTGTAGCCCGCCGTGAGAAACACCGCGCTCAGCGCGTTGAGGCTCGCGTTCAGAGCCGGCAGATCGGAAAAGCTCACAACACTCCCCGGGCTGCCGACCGGCGCACCTCGTACAGGCTCGCCAGCGCGCACACCAGCGCGAAGCCCGCCACCACCACCACCGACGCCGCGAGCGACGCCGGGGGCGCCGGCCCGCTCGCCATCACGCGCTCCAGCGCCGTCATGCCGTAGGTGAGCGGGTTCACGCGCATGATCCACCCGATCCAGGAATGCGCTCCCGACACCGGAAACAGCGCCCCCGAGAGCACCCACATGGGCATCAGCACCAGGTTCATGACGCTGTGAAATCCCTGCACCGAGTCGAGCCGCCAGGCAAAGTAAAACCCCAGCGCGGTCATGGCAAACGAGATCAGAAACAGGATCGCCGCCACCTCGGCGGCCTGCGTCGCGCCGAGCCGGATCCCCACCGCCGGCGCCAGCAGCACGAAGATCAGCCCCTGCACGAGCGCGAGCGTCGCGCCGCCCGCCACTTTGCCCATTACCAATGCCGAGCGCGAGATCGGCGCCACCAGCACCGAAAGCAGGAAGCCTTCGTGGCGGTCTTCGATCACCGAGATGGTGGAAAAAATCGAGGTGAACAGCACGATCAGCAGAATGGTGCCGGGAAACAGATAGGACAGATAGCTCACGCTGTCCGGCCCGCCGCCGCCCGCCCGAAACGAGCTGCCGAAGCCCGCGCCGATCAGCAGCCAGAACAGCAGCGGCGTGCCCAGCGCTCCGACCACGCGGCTGCGCTGCCGGTAAAACCGGACGATCTCGCGCCACCACAGCGTCGCCGCCGGCAGCCAGAACCCGGGCGGGGCGATGCGCGCCGGTTTCGATGCACTTCCGGCCGGCGCCGCCTCCACCGCCGACACCGAACCCGTTGGTTGGCTCGACATTGTTTTGATTTTACACTGCGTGGCGCCGACGGCCGGGCCGCGCGGCCGGCGCTCAGTATGTCATCTTGACGCCGTGCTCGGCTTCCCACTGGGCGGTGTCCACCATCTCGATGGCGTCCCACGGGCAGCCGTCCAGGAAAGCGCCGTCGGGACCTTTGCTGGTGCACTTCTTGCAGCCGATGCAAAGCTGCGGGTCGACCTCGATGCGGCCGAACGGGCGGTGCTCCTGGTCGGGGACCCAGTACATGCAGTCCTCCACCGGGCAATAGGGAACACACGCCGGAGAGCCGGCGCACCCCGTGCAGCACTCGGTGATAACTGCGATTTCCTTGGGCCTTTTCTTGCGGGGGGTCTTGATGCCCTCCGACTTGGGCTCCATCTTTTCGACCACAGTCTCCACGGCCATAGCGCTTCAATTATACCAAGGGTGATGAGGCGCGGCTACTTCACCGCCTCGATCAGCAGAAACAGCCCGCAGCGGGCGAGCGCGCGGCGGATCAGCGGACGCGGCCAAAGCGCCCGGGCCAGCGCGAGGCAAGCGCCCGCGTGCCGCTGGCCCGCCGCCCCTTCGAGCAGGTCGCCGACCGAGAGCTGCGGCCGCAGCTCGACGCGAGAGAAACCCGCAAACAGCCGCCGCGCTTCGCCGAGCGAGTAGGCTTTGGTGCCGGGGCTCTCCAGGTGGTGCGCGTAGATATCAGCAAGAGGGCGCGCGGGGCGCCCGGCCAGCAGCCCGTAGCGCAGCCACAGCAGGCAGCCCACCAGCGACTGCGCGTGGTAGATCATGACGCGCGCCGCGCCGCCCGGCCGCAGCACGCGCCGGACTTGCTCGACCGCGCGCGCCGTGTCCGGCGTGTGATGCAGCACGCCCCACGAGTAAACCACGTCGAAGGAGGCATCGGCGAAAGGAAGGCTCTCGGCGTCGGAAACGAACAGCCGCGAGCGCAGGCCGTAAAGCGCCAGCCGGGCGCGGGTCAGCTCCACGGCGCGCGGTGTCAGATCGACGCCGGCCAGCGACCGCGGGCCGGCCTTGGCCCACTCCAGGTGATCGGCGCCCATGCCCACGCCCACTTCCAGAACGTCGCGGTCTTTCCCCTCGGCGAAGCGCGCGAAATCGAAAATGTAAGGCTCGAGCGCGTAGCGGGTGCGGGCCTGCGCTTCGAGCTGCTCCCGCAGCGAATCGCCCCGCGCGTAAACCTCGCCACAGGCGGCTTTTTCCCAGAAATCGCGGACCGCTTCCTTGAGGGCCGCCGGCTGGCTCGGCATGGCAGCCTCAAGTCTACCCAAAGGCCCGGCCGGCGCGCTCACGAGCTTCAGGCGAGTGAGGCCGGCGCCACGGGCCGAGGGTCAGGACACCACCGCGCGCAGGTGTTGCTGCGAGCGTCGATTTTCCTTTGCGCGGCGCTACTCCTCCACCCGGAACGCCCCGAGCTGGAACAGCCAGGTGACGAGGAAGCCGAGGGCGAAGCCCCAGGCGAGATTCAGGCCGAGGCAGGCGCCGGCGGTGAGGAGCATGCTGAAGGCGCCGGTGCGCGAGGTTTGATCGCGGGCGACCAGGGCCAGCTCCAGGCCGCTGAAGGCGAGCATGACGCCCAGCACGCTGGCCGGAAACGCGCCGCAGAGGGTCATGATAGAGGCGCCCAGCAGGATCGCCACAAGCATCTTACAAGTACCTAAGAACAGGATCGCGCCGTTCGAGCGCGCGCCGAAGCGGTGCTGGCCGGCCAGGCCGCCGGAGCCGTGGCACATGGGCATGCCGCCGAACCAGCAGGCGACCAGGTTCATCAGGCCGACGGAGATGGCCACGCGGCGGGGCGTGGCAGGGTGGTCGGGAAACAGATCGACCGAAAGGGCGCAGACGGCGATGACCGAGTTGAGGGTGGTGAGCGGGATCTGGGGCAGCGCGGCCTTCGGGAAGGCGCTGACGAAATCCGCCAGGTGCGGCGGCGACCAGTGGGGAAAACTCAGGCCGAGGCCGAGCGAGGCGACCACGCCGGGATGACTCCAGACGGCGAGGACGAGCCCCGCGCCGAACAGAACCAGCGCGGCGGGAACGCGGCGGGAGAAAAACAGCCACAGCACCACCAGCGTCGCGAGGATCGCGGTGAGGTAGCTGTCGGGCGCGAACCAGGCGTGGGCGCCGGAAACCATCCTGAGGGCCTTCATGAGCAACGACAGGCCGACGGCAAGCTGGATGCCGCGCACTACGCTCTTGGGGATGGCGCGATTCAGGACCTCGATGAAGTTGGTGACGCCGAACACCAGAACGACGAAGCTGACGGTGGCGCCGGCGGCCAGGATTTGCGGGACGGTGAGACCTTCGGTGAGGGCGATGGCGGCAATGGCCTTCATCGGCTGCACGGCCATGGGGATGGCGAAGGTGAAACCGGTGATGAGGTTGAACAGGCCGGCGAAGAACAGGGCCGCGGTGAAATCGAGGCCGTTCTGCGCGGACATCCCCACCAGCAGCGGCAGGAAAGTGCCCATGTCGCCGAGCGAGCCGCCGATTTCGGAGCGATCGAGGCGGGCGCAGCGGAGGTTGGCGCGGATGCTCTCGAAGATCGAGCCGCCGCGGCCTGATGGCGCCTGCTGCGTTTGCGCGGGAACGGCCGCCTGGCTCATGACCCTTCATGATACTGCGCCCGGCGCCGAGATTTCGCAGCGCGGCCGGTTACTGCGGCTTCTTCAACGTGAAGGTCACAGCGTTGGATGTCCCGCCATCGGTTTTGACCGTGATGCTCACCTGGCCCCCGTCCTGAGAGTCAGCAGGAATGCCCGTCACTGTCACCGTCAATCCGGCATCCGTGGTGTTTGAGATGGTGACCTTGTCTGCGCTCACGGGCGCCGGACTGCCGCCCTTTTTGGCGAGGGTCACCTGGGCCTTCGCGCCCGCCAGAGAGGCGCCGGTGAGCTTGAATTCAGCGTGTCCGTTGGCCGCCACCGAAACAGTGGCAGCGTCCGAGGCCGGGGCATCCAGGCGAGGTGCTGCAACCTGCTTCTTGAGCGTAAACGTGACCGTGTTAGAGGTTGCTCCGCCGGCTGTAACGCTGATGTCGACTTTCCCTCCGTCCTGGTACGCTGCATCAACCTTGGTGATGGTGATCGTGATTCCGTCAGCCGTAACGAGGGTGCTGAAATCCCCCGTTGTGAGCGATTTGCGGCCGGCTGCGTTCCTGATCGTCACGTTGGGCACGGTTCCCGCCAGGGACGTACCCGAAAGCTTGAACGCGCCGGAGCCGTCCTGGGCCACAGTAACGGTATCCGATCCCTCGATCTTGATCTGCGGCGCTTGCAACCTTTCGGGACTTACGGCGGAGGAGCTGACCTGTACGCGCTGCTTGTATTCGATCTCGTCGCCAACGACAATCAGGTCGCCGAGCAGCAGACGGACCACGAGAAGGTTTTCTTCCGCCTTGGGCCGGTGACGATGCAACGGATTTATGCGGCTCCCGACCATCGGGGCCTGTCCGTTCGTGGCTTTGGCGGCTTCTTGGTCGAGATCCTCAACAGCCGCCTCCAGGGCCCCGGCCTGCTTGTTCAGGTCCGCACTACGACCTGCGTTCTCCGGCTTGGCCGCCTGGGCCCTCAGATTGGAGGCAAGCGTGCGGGCCAGGTTAGCCGCATAGCGCAATTGCACGGCATCCTGGAGCAGCGCCGCGATCTCCTCTCGATCGACGAACACGGTGAACCGGACGGGCGAGTTGTTCGGCACGACTTTGCCGTCGCGGAGGGCGGCGTCGTCGAGATTAGCGGACTGGGGAACGGTGCGGTCTGGGAAAAGGCCGTCCCAAGCGGAGGCCAGCACGGTGCCAATTAGGCTGGACCAGATGCCAATGCGGCCGCTGCGGGCGGCGTTGCCCGTAAACGGCTCGAAGCCGGCGATGATGACACCGGCGGTCTGCAGGACGCGCAGGGTGGCATTCCGACCGCTGATGACGTGCTCGCGCTGCACCACAGACCGCACGGTCAGGTAGCTGGCGGTGCTCTCGCGCATGCCGCTGCGCAAAAAGCCCACGCCGGAGAGGATGAGGGGATAGCCGCTGTTATTGCCGAGCTGCACGTCGACGCAGAAGTAACGCCGCGCGGTGCGAACGCCGAACTGATCGCTGCAATTATGCTCGCTCATCACGTCCCACATGACGTCGACCTGAGGGCTGAGCCCGGGCGGAATGGGGCCGGCCG
>DASQHK010000042.1:0-1693 GCA_035632135.1 Bryobacterales bacterium | reverse complement strand
CGCGATCGCGGCTTGCTCGAAGCCGGGGGTCTTCAGCTCGATATCGAGATAAGCGCGGTGGCCGAAGGCGGCCAGGACGTCTTTGAGCAGCGGGATTTCGGGCTGGCCCGCTATGCTCCGGATGTCGGCGTATGTGCTGTTCTGCACGGCGTGGCCGCCGACCACCGGGTTGTGAACGACGGCGAGCTTGGCGTCGGCAGTGAGCCGAACGTCCAGCTCGAAGCCGTCAGCGCCCAGGTCCAGGGCTTTGCGGAATCCCGGGATGGTGTTCTCGGGCGCGTGCCCGGCGGCGCCGCGATGTCCGATATTGAGCACGCTCACCTCTGTGGTCCGGGTTTCCGCCCCGCACCAAACCCACTCCCGGCTGCCGGCATCGCATTAAATTAACAGTCTGTGCTTGACAGTCTTCAGACAAGGTATCATGATTTAGGCAGAGAGGAGTGCTCTCCATGACCCCCATGCGGCTCGCTGGTTTCGCGGCAGCCTTGGTTTTTGTTTGCCTGCCGGCTGCGGCGCAGCACATTGTTTCCGCCCGCGCCGGGTTAATCGACTACTCCGACGGCCAGGTGCTGTTGAACGAAAGACCGACTGTTCATAAGGCATCGCAGTTCGAGGAAGTGCACGACGGCGAATATCTGCGCACCGAAAAGGGCCGCGCGGAGGTGCTGCTCACCCCCGGAATTTTCATGCGGCTGGGAGAGGACTCGCAAATCCAGATGCTGTCCAGCAAGCTTTCCGACGTGCGCCTGCGGCTGCTGGCGGGCGAGGCGGTGATCGAGGCCGATGATATTGCGAAAGACACTGCGGTGAGCGTGGTGGTGAAGGACGCCACCGTTCGCCTTCTGCGGCACGGCCTGTACCGGTTGGCAGCGAGCGGCGAAGCGCCGCAGCTCCGCGTATCCTCGGGCGAGGCGGAAGTGAAGACCCCAGACGGCGCGTATCGCGTGAAGAGCAAAAAGGAAATCGAGCTGGCCGGTAACTACGCGATCACGAAATTCGACACGGAAGACACCGACGCGCTAGATCGCTGGAGCAAGCGGCGGTCGAGCTACATGTCGGCGGCGAACGTCTCCACGAGCGCCCTGGTTTACAACAGCGGTTACAGCCTGACCAGCTCGCAGTGGGCCTACAACCCTTACTTCGGGATGTTCACGTATCTGCCCTACAACAGCGTGTGCTGGAGTCCCTACGGCTGGGGTTTCTACAGCCCGCGTACCGTGTATTACTATGTGGCGCCGCAGGCGTATTATGGCGGTGGCGGCGGCGCGGCGGCCGTGCCGAGCGCGGCCTATAACCGCAGCTACGGCTACAACACGGTGGGGCAGACCGCCGGCGGCGGCTCCGGCGTGCTCGCCTCGCGCGGCGTCTCGGCGGCCAGCGCCGGCGGCGGCAATCCCGGCGGCGGCTTCTCCCGCGGCGGAGGCTCAGTTGGAGGCGCGGTCGGAGGCGGCGGGGGCATGGCTCGCGGCGGCGGTGGGGGCGGAGGCGGCGGGGCCCGCCGGTAGCTTTTCACCAGGAAACTTCTTCAGGATCCGGTCGCGGATCCAATGCGCGTCCCACCATTCGGTGGGCGTCACCTCGACACCATCCACCTGCATGCTGAAGTGCAGATGATCGCCGCCGGCGAGACCGGTAGAGCCGCTCTTGCCGAGCGACTGGCCCTTCTTCACCCTTTCGCCGGGCTTCATGGCAA
>DASQHK010000041.1:0-4815 GCA_035632135.1 Bryobacterales bacterium | reverse complement strand
GTCGTTCCGGCCCAGTCGAGGATCACGGCCTTCAGCGGCCCGCGATAAGAGCGGTGAAAGACAAAATCCATGGTCTGTCTCCCTGCCGCGATCTTAACGTTTTTCGAACCGCCGCGCCTCTCGGAAACAACAGCGGCGCCTCAGCCCGACCAGCAGCGCCGGGCGCTGGCCGCGTGGGGCCATCTCCCGGTTGGCAAGCTCTCCATCCGATTGACTTACATTCCCTCGATCTGCTATAGTAGAAGCTGCTGGCGGAATTTCCGCCGGCGGGACGGACGTATTCGCACACTGTTCCCACGGCTCTAATCAGCATGCGCAGACAGGCCCCGCAGGCCTGTCTTTTGTTTTTTTAAGGGCTTCTGGCCCGTTGGGATGAAACGGCAGGTCAAAATCACCCGCGGCATCGAGCCGCTGTTCGGCACCCGAGACGAAAACATCCGCTTGCTGGAGTCAGCTCTGCAGGTGAGCACCCACCTGCTCGAAGACTGCCTGGAGATCGAAGGCGAGCCGGACCGCGTGCGCCGCGCCGAGGCGATCCTGGAAGACTATGTATCACTAGTGCAACAAGGCCAGGCGTTCACCAACGGCGACATGAAGAACTACCTGCGCGTCGCCGTGGAAAACCCGCAGGTGAGCCTGCTCGATGTGGTGGCCAGCGCCCGCCAGCGGAACTTCGGCAAGAAGACTCTGGCGCCGCGCAGCCTGAACCAGATGCGCTACGTCGAGGCCATCGAGCGCAACGACATGGTGTTCGCCGTGGGGCCGGCCGGTACCGGCAAGACTTACCTGGCGGTGGCCATGGCCGTCTCGGCGCTGCTCAGCAAGCGGGTCGGCCGCATCATCCTGGCCCGGCCGGCCGTGGAGGCAGGCGAGCGGCTGGGCTTTCTGCCCGGCACGCTGCAGGAGAAGATTGATCCCTACCTGCGCCCTCTCTATGACGCCCTGTTCGACATGCTGGAGGCCGAGAAAGTGGAGAAGTATCTGGAGAAGGGGCTGATCGAAATCGCGCCGCTGGCCTTCATGCGCGGCCGCTCGCTCAACGAGAGCTTCATCATCCTGGATGAGGCCCAGAACTCGACCCCCGAGCAGATGAAGATGTTTCTGACGCGGCTGGGATTCGGATCGAAGGCCGTGATCACCGGCGACGTGACGCAGATCGATCTGCCGGCCGGCAAGCACAGCGGCCTGCTGCAGGCAATCGAGGTGATCTCGAGCGTGGAAGGCGTGAGCTTCATCTACCTCGACGAGCGCGACGTGGTTCGCCACACGCTGGTGCAGCGGATCATCAAGGCCTACGAGCAGCACGCCCAGGCGACGCAGGGCCGCCAGCTCAGTTTCGCGCTCGATCCGGCGGCGCCGGCCGGGCCCGCGGGCGCCGCAACAGAGGAAGCGGCAGCGTCCGCGGAGCGGGCGGATGCCGCGACGCCACCCGGGCCGCCGGCGGCGGAGCCCGACTCCCCTGCCAGCGAGCCGCTCGCCTGAACCACTTCGTTATGTCCCGCCCAGCGCAAGAGGCACCGTCCGCGGATTGGCTCGCCAACCGGCAGCGAGCGGTGCGCCTGGACCGCCGCGGCCTGGAGCGCTTTGCGGCGCAGTTGCGGCGCCGGCTGGCCGGCGGCCGGGAGTTCGGCGTGCGTATTGCCTCCGACGACGCGTTGCGCCGGGCCAATCTCCGGTTCCTGGGAAGGAACTGCGCTACCGATGTGCTGTCGTTCCCCGGCGGCGATAGCCTGTATTTGGGAGACATACTGATCTCTGCCCAGCGGGCCCGGCGGCAGGCGCGCCGGCTCGGCCACTCGGTCGAAGAAGAGCTGAAGATTTTACTGCTGCACGGCCTGCTGCACCTGCTCGGCCACGACCACGAGCGCGACCGCGGCCGGATGCAGCGCCTGGAGCAGAGCTGGCGCCGCCGGCTGGCGCTCCCGGCCGGCCTGCTCGAGCGGGCCGCCGTCCCGGCCCGCCGGGCCCGCCCGTCGGGAGCGGCCGCCCGGCATCGCGGCAGACCATGATCGCGGTCCCCATCTTGCTGGCGGCGCTGCTGTGCGCCTCGCTCACGCTGGCGTCGTACCTCCAGCTTCTCTACACCGAATCCGTGCGCCTGCGCCCGCGGGAGACCGCCCGCTCACTCGCCTTTTTTGAAGAAACACTGCGCCCGCAATTGAAGCTGGAGCCGGAAGCCGGCGTGCAGAGATTCGCGGCGGTGAAGCAAAGTCTGCTGCTGCTGCTGGCCATGGATCTGGCGTACCTGGCCTGCGCCCGGCGCGGCCTGGCTGTGGAGCGGCTCGGCGAGGCCCTGGTGCTGGCGGCCGTCCTGCTCGTGCTGTTCGGCTACGCGGCCCCCCATGCGCTCGTCACCCGCACGGCGGGGAAGTGGGCGCAGGGTTTCCTCGGCTGCGCCCGCCTGCTTTCAGCCGCCGTCGCGCCGCTGCTGCTGGTGGCGGGGTTCGCCTGCTCGATCGCCGACCTCAGCGCCGAGGCCAAGCCGCCGGAAACCCCCGCCACGCACGAAGAAAATATCGAAGCGCTGATCGAGGCAGGCGAAGAGGAGGGGTTGCTCGGGGAAGACGACCGCAAGCTCATCCAGTCGGTTGTCGAGTTCGGCGACAAAACCGTTCGTGAGGTGATGACGCCGCGCCCGCGCATCGTGGCCATCGAAGCCGGCGCCTCGCTCGAACAGTTGCGCCAGTTGCTCATCCACGAGCAGTACTCACGCATCCCGGTTTACGAAGGCAGCATCGATTCGATCATCGGCTTTGTGCATGTGCGCAACATGCTGGAGGTGGAGGAGCCGGAGCGCGAGTCGCGCCGCGTGAGCGAATTGCTGCGGCCGGTGCTGTTCGTGCCCGAGACCAAACGCTCCAACGACCTGCTGAAAGAGATGCAGGAAAAGAGCCTGCACATGGCCATCGTCATCGACGAGTACGGCAACACCGCGGGCTTGGCCACGATGGAAGACCTGGTGGAGGAGATTGTGGGCGAAATCCGCGACGAATCCGAGCCGGTCTCCGACGTGGTCGAGGAGCCGGACCACAGCCTGATCGTGCCGGGCAATCTCGATCTTGACCGCCTGAAAGACCTAACCGGCTACCGGCCCGAGCAGGAGGTCGAATCGACCACCATCGCCGGCCTGGTGACGGAGCGGCTCGGTCATGTGCCGGCTCCCGGAGAAACGCTCCAGCTCAACGGCCTGCGGATCGAGGTGCTGGCCAGCAACGGGCTTCGCGTGGAACGCCTGCGTCTGCGGCGCATCGAAGAGCAGGCCGAGTTGCCTTTTACCGCATGAGACCGGGCTTCGTTTCCGGTTTCGTCTCGATTCTGGGCCGGCCCAACGCCGGCAAATCGACGCTGTTGAACCGGCTGGTCGGCTCGAAAATCGCCATCGTCGCCGAGAAGCCGCAAACCACGCGCGAGACCATTCAGGGCGTGCTGACGCGGCCCGACGCGCAGATCGTTTTTCTCGACAGTCCCGGCATTCACCAGCCGCGCAACAGCCTCAGCCGCCGCATGATGCGCGAAGTGCGGGCGGCGCTCCAGGCGCGCGACCTGCTCCTGTTGCTGGTGGACGCGACGGTTCCGTTCGGAGCGGGGTCCCAGAGCGAGGACGCGCGGGCGGTGGAGTTGGTGCGCTCCGCTGGCACGCCGGTTCTTCTCGCCCTCAACAAAATCGACCGCCTCAAGAGAAAAGATGTGCTCCTGCCGCTGATCGACAAGTATCGGGCGCTGTTTTCTTTCGAGGAATATTTCCCGATTTCCGCTCTGACCGGCGAAGGCGTCGAGGAGCTGACGGAAGCACTCGTCGCTCGTTTGCCGGAGGGCCCGCAGTATTTTCCCGCCGATCACGTCACCGACCAGCCGCTGCGCCACCTGGCCGCCGAGTTGGTGCGCGAAAAGATCATTCACGCGACGCAGCGGGAAGTTCCCTACTCGATCGCCGTGGTGGTCGATCAGTTTCAGGAAGAGCGGCGCCTGATCCGCCTGGCGGCGACCATTTACGTGGAGCGCGACGGCCAAAAAGGGATTATCATTGGCTCGGGAGGCGAGCGCCTGAAGCAAATCGGCACTCTGGCCCGCCAGGAGATGGAGGCCCTCTTCGGCCGTAAGGTGTTTCTCGAGCTGCACGTGAAGGTACGGCGCGATTGGAGAGACAGCGAGTCGTTCGTAGAGGCCCTGGACTGGCGCAAGCAACTGGAAGCCCGCGCCGGGAGCACGAAAAACTGAACATGCGAGCCGTTTCCATCCTGTTGCTTTTTGCCATGCTGGCCGGCCGGGTGACGGTCCTGGCGGCGGCCAAAGACCCGCCCAACGACGGTATGGTCTATGACCGGGTGATCCGCAAGCTGGTTAACGACCGGGACCTCAAGACCAACGCTATTGAGGTGACGGTCAAGGACGGCGTGGTCACCTTGCGCGGCGTGATCGATTCGGAAAAGCTGCGCCAGCGCGCCGAGCACGTGACGCAGAAGGTGGAGGGCGTCAAGAAGGTCATCAACGAGCTGCGGATCAGGCAGTAGGTACTACACCTTAGGGACTCCATCAGGACACGATTCCCCATTTGCCGGCCCGGATTAGGGATATACTGGAAATCATGAAAATGTCGTTTTTCCCGGGCAAGCTTTTCCTGGAGTCCAAGCCCGACGGGGTCTACGAATTGCGCTTCGGCGACGAGGTGCAGACGTTCAAATCCGAGAAGCAAGCGGTGGCAGCCTTCCAGCAGATTCGCACTCGCCTGGAGAAAGATTTTCCGGTCAAAGAGCCGACGCTAGAAGAACGGCGCGCGCTGCTGCAGAAGGAGATCGCCGAGTCGGCGGTCGGCCA
>DASQHK010000040.1:0-2438 GCA_035632135.1 Bryobacterales bacterium | reverse complement strand
CACCGGCCCACCGCGCCCGAGCGCGTGGCCCGCTACCACTGCCAGCCGCAGGACCACGGCCTCCATCGCGCGCTCGACTGGACGCTGATCGACGCCGCCCAGGCCGCGCTCGACCACGGCGAGCCGGTCAGGATCGAGATGCCAATTCGTAATATCCATCGCACCGTGGGCGCGATGCTTTCGGGCGAGATTGCCCGCAAGTACGGCGGCGCAGGCCTCGCCGAGGACACGATCTACTGCAAGTTCACCGGCTCGGCCGGCCAGAGCTTCGGAGCGTTTTTGGCCAAGGGTGTGACCCTCGAACTCGAGGGCGACACCTGCGATTACATGGGGAAGGGGCTATCCGGCGGCAAGATGATCATTTATCCGCCGCGAGCCTCCACGTTTGTGCCGGAGGAAAACATCCTGGTCGGCAACGTTTGCCTTTACGGGGCCACCGGTGGGGAAGTCTACCTGCACGGGATGGCAGGGGAGCGTTTTGCCGTCCGAAACTCCGGCGCGCATGCCGTGGTCGAGGGGGTGGGCGACCACGGCTGCGAATATATGACCAAGGGCGTTGTGGTGGTCCTCGGGGGGACCGGCCGCAACTTCGCCGCCGGCATGTCCAGCGGCTTTGCCTTCGTGCTCGACGAGCAGGGCGACTTCGGCGAGAAGCGCTGCAACCTGTCGATGGTCGATCTCGAGCCCGTGGTCGAGTCCGAGGACCTGGCGCTGCTCCGCGGCCTGATCGAAAAGCATTATCAATACACAGGAAGCCCCAAGGCCGAGTGGGTCCTCGCCAACTGGGACCAGATGCTGTCCAAGTTCGTCAAGGTCTTCCCGAAGGAATACAAGAAGGTGCTGGGCCGCCTTCCGGCTAAGCCCGCTGTCCCCGCCGGCGTCGTCTCCCCAGCATCCACGGCTCCTCAGCCGCTGCGCCCTTAGCCATGGCTCTCACCTGCACTTCCTCCTCCGTCCCTGTGACGGTCGCCCGCCGGACCTTCCCGCCCGCGCCCGCCGCCCGCGGCCATTTTTCCACGCCCATCGCCGGCGTCCGCCGGGTGCTTGCCTTGCGCCCCGGCCCCGGCCTGGCATCCCGGTGCGCCTGTGGGTAAAGTCACCGGATTCCTGGAATACCCGCGCGTGGCGCCGCCGCGGCGCCCGGTCGAAGAGCGCGTCAACGACTGGTTCGAGGTTTATCAGCCTTTCCCCGAGCCGAAGCTGCGCGAGCAGGCGGCCCGCTGCATGGATTGCGGCATCCCCTTCTGCCACACCGGCTGCCCGGTCACCAACATCATCCCCGACTGGAACGACCTGGTCTACAAGGGCCGCTGGAAGGACGCGCTGAAAGTCCTGCACTCGACCAACAACTTCCCCGACTTCACCGGCCGCATCTGCCCCGCCCCGTGCGAAGCGGCCTGCGTCCTGGGTATCAATAATGACCCAGTGACCATCAAGCAGATCGAGAAGACCATCGCCGAGCGCGGCTTCGAGGAGGGCTGGGTCGTTCCCGAGCCGCCGGCCGTGCGCACCGGCAAGAAGGTCGCAGTGATAGGCTCGGGCCCCTCGGGTATGGCCTGCGCCCAGCAGTTGAACCGCGCCGGCCATTGGGTCACGGTGTTTGAAAAGTCCGACCGCATCGGGGGCTTGCTGCGCTACGGCATCCCCGATTTCAAGCTCGAGAAGCGCGTGGTCGAGCGGCGCGTGGAGCAGATGGCGGCCGAGGGCATCCGGTTCGAGACCTCCGTGCACGCCGGCGTGGATATTCCCGCCGCCGAGCTGCGCAAAGACTTCGACGCCATCGCCATCTGTATCGGCTCGACCCGCCCGCGCGATCTGCCCGTGCCGGGCCGCGAGTTGCGAGGCATCCACTTCGCGATGGAGTTCCTGCCCCAGCAGAACCGGCGCGTGTCCGGGCTCCCCGTCGATCCGGCTTCGAGTATTACTGCGACCGGCAAGCGCGTCATCATCATCGGCGGCGGCGATACCGGCGCCGACTGCCTCGGAACCAGCCATCGCCAGCGCGCTGCTTCGGTGCACCAGTTCGAACTGCTGCCGCAGCCGCCCCCCGCGCGCGCGCCGCAAACGCCCTGGCCACTGTGGCCCATGATGCTGCGCTCGGAAAGCTCGCACGAAGAGGGCGGCATCCGCCAGTGGAGCGTGAACACCAAGCGCTTCACCGGCGACGAGCAAGGCAACGTGAAGAAGCTGCACTGCGTGAAGGTGGAGTTCGACGCGCAGCGCCGCATGCACGAGGTCCCCGGCTCGGAGTTCGAGATCGACGCCGACTTCGTCCTGCTGGCCATGGGCTTCCTCGGCCCGGTGCAGGACGGCCTGGTGAAGGACCTCGGCCTGAAGCTCGACCCGCGCGAGAACATCGCTACCGATCAGAACTACATGTCGAGCGTCCCCGGCGTCTTCGCCGCCGGCGACGCCCGCCGCGGCCAGTCGCTGGTAGT